>JAEYSJ010000288.1 GCA_023434855.1 Bacillota bacterium
TCCGCAGAAGACGTTTGGGGAACGGGTTTCTGTCTCATCTTTGCGTCCTTTGATAAAGCTATGATGAGCCGAAAACCCTCTCTTCTCAATTAATACAATTTGGTCTCATGGGCGTTGATGTCGGACAGTTCTGGTCGGCAATCGCCGGTGGTATCTCGATGAGTACCTCGATGATCGCCCGGGGCATTCTGGAGGCCTACCTTCCCGGCGGCAACTTGTTCTTTCTGCTCAGTTCAGCCGGCTATACCGTGGGCTTTATAATCGTGATCATCGCCAACCAGCAATTGTTCACCGAAAACACGATCACCCCGGTTCTGCCTTTTATGACAGAACCGACAGCGTCTCACTTTTTCAAGATGATAAGGCTGTGGAGCATCGTTCTTTTGGGCAATCTGATCGGAGGAGCGATTGCCGCCCTCGTCATAGTCTTGATGCCCATCTTCTCCGATGAGGTTACGCGCACATTTACCGATATGGGCAAGCATCTTATGGAGAACACAAGTAATGAGCTATTCAGCAAAGGCATCATGTCTGGATGGCTGATTGCGACTTTGGTCTGGATGCTGCACAGCACCAAACAAGGACATATTTTTCTTATTTTCCTGATCACCTATCTCATTGCAATCGGTGATCTCACCCATATCGTAGTCGGGTCGATTGAGGTGCTGTTCTTGCTGTTCATCGGCGAAGTTTCCACTTTCGACAGCATCTTCAAATTCGGGCTTCCCACGCTTTTTGGAAACATCGTCGGAGGCACGTTCATCTTCGGGCTGATTTCGCACGCCCAAATCCGGGCCGACGAATAGTCAGGAGATAAGGAGGCGTGCATGTGCAATCTGTACAACATCACCACAACACATGAGGCCATGCGCCGTCTGTTCCCGAAGTTCGGTGACGTGACGAACCGCACCGATCCGCACATGGATATCTTCCCAGACTATCCAGCACCAGTTTTGCGAAACATCAAAGGCGACGAGCCTGAACTGGCATTGCTTCGCTGGGGAATGCCCACACCTCCAGAGAAGTTGAAATTTGACGTCGACATTAGCGTGACCAATATACGAAATCTCAAGTCAGGGCATTGGCCGTCATGGTTCGGCGTCGAGCATCGTTGCGTAGTACCAGCCACCTCATTCTCTGAGTACGGTAAAATCCGAGATACGAGAACAGGAAAGCTTCCCGCTCACTGGTCTGCTCTGAACGAGGAAAAACCCTTGTCCGCGTTTGCTGGAATTTGGACACGATGGAAGACAATCCGAAAACGGAAGGAAGGCCCTGTAGAGATCGATATCTTTGCGTTGCTTACGACCGAGGCAAATGGTGTTGTCTGGCCGGTTCATCCAAAGGTAATGCCCGTCATTCCCCGCACCACGGAAGAAATTGATACATGGCTACGTGCTCCGTGGAATGAAGCCAGGGAAATGCAAAAGCCCTGCCCGATGCCGATCTGGACGACCTAACGACAAGCAATGACAACAAGGAAGTATAGGCGAGTTTATTCTGAGGAGGAAGGAATGTTTGGACCAAAACAACCCGGCGACTATCCAAGACGCGAAATCGACTGCCAAGAAGCGGTATCGCAAGGAATTGCGGAGCTGGTCAAGCGAGCTGTGGTATCCGGCGCCAGAGACGCGGAGGTCACTGCGGCCATAGCCCGCACTCAGGTGATCGGCGTGCCCGAACTCATCCAGGACGCTGTAGAAGCCGGATGGTCCGAAGAGGAAGCGGCAACCGCAATAAGGGTAGTTGCTGAAAACATGCACCGCGGCGTGACAGGAACAGACCCGGAGGAATAGCCCCGGAGCCCCATATTGGAACATTCCCCTGCTTCGCTGGTTCTGTCGCTCATTCCAGCAATGCCCATGCGCCTGTTAACGGCGTGGCTCGCTTCGGCAGGCGCATACCCCGTCAGCTAAACGGCTGGCGGGGCTCATTATTTTTGAGTCCGATTTAAAATTAATATTTAGTGATTATAATTAGATATCTAATATTTCTGAATAGAGTACGCTTGCCTTCTAAATATAAGGAGGCTGACATGCCGTTTTTCAACGAAGCGAGCCGAATATATATGCCTGCTGAAGTGGACTTCCTACGCAGCTGCTTCACCAACGCTGCTGTCTTATTGGAACAAAGTGACCGCAACTATTCGGGTAGTGAACTCGCATCCTGTATCCTAATGCTCTACGAACACGGACTTCGTGACATGTCTCGACTAAGTGAACTTGCTGCCAGATTGGCGCATCAGAGATATACTATTCGGCTCGACCTACGCGAAATGCGGACCAATTCCGACATAGCTGAAGGAACAAATAACCCAGTCGCGGGTTAATACCATCGCAATGACACCAATTGCCCCGCCTATTAAGCGGGGCTTTTTTTCGATATGCGCGCGGTGCCTTGGGGCGCAGCTCCCACAAGAATCAGGGACTTACCTTTCTAAGGAACAAAATTGATCAGAAATAGTTTTACCATCGCTTCCCCAAAGAGAGCGACCGCTGAGTTTGGGCACACCGAACTCACGCGCCCCGGATGGTTCGCAACGGCCATTCGGGGTTCGTCTCTGTGCGAGCAGGAGATATCGATGAGAGACAGAGCAAAGAAAACACCCCGAATTGTAAATCCTTGGTCAGATCCAGAGCTGGTGCGGGAGAAAGAAGCCGTTGATCCCTCTCCTGTCGAACCCAGCGATCATCAAGAAAAGCCTACCCATGAGCAGACAAACTCGCCCGGCCATCCTAATATCAGACTTCCAAAAGAACCCTATCCGGATCGGTCGAATGACTAGTATTTACTTTTTTGCCCATTTGGATAAATTTTCACTGCCCTTGGGAGAGAGGGCTCAGTAGCCTTAACCCCGCGCGGTTTTCGCTGCGGGGTTCTTTTTTAGGCCGCCCGCCTTTTCTCCAAAGCCCTAAGTATCTGTGCGACGTATATGATCTTGTTCAAATCATAGATTCGACTGGCCGTGACTTTTCGCCGAACCGATAACAAGCCTTAAATATTCCGAGCGCGAAGGAGATGCCTTTATGCTCGATCAGGTCGTTGAGTTCTTTCGCACCATCTAGCAACTGGTAATAGCTCTTGCTACCGCCGCGGAGGTCTCGGGCGTCGACGTAAAGGTCGGGATAAATAGGCGCGTTGGGACTCCCAAATGTCAATCGCAGATATCTCATCAAACGATTCTGTCGGATTAGAAACCGTGGCTATCCGGCCGAGGAACCTAAATTCCGAAACTGCGTTATTCGAAGAGGCAGAGACCCAGTTTCCTGCCTGTCTTATCAGCCAAAACCATCTTACTACCGGAATTTTACCGGCGATTTGACGTAAAAAATTCATAAGAGGAGATGAACTATGGCCAAGGAAAAAAATCTCGAAGACTTGTTCCACGATACTCTCAAGGACATCTACTACGCTGAACGTAAAATTCTCAAAGCCCTGCCAAAAATGAAGCGTGCGGCACAGTCAGAAGATTTGAAAGCGGCTTTCGAAAAGCACCGTGAACAGACTGAAGGCCACGTTGAACGGCTCGTCCAAGTGTTTGAAATCATGGGCAAGACGGCAAGAGGCAAGACTTGCGATGCGATCGAGGGAATTATCGCCGAAGGCGAAGAGATCATGGAGGAATTCAAGGATACCGCGGCGCTTGACGCCGGCCTGATTTCGTCTGCACAGGCGGTCGAACATTACGAAATCACACGTTATGGGACATTGAAGCGGTGGGCGACGGAGCTTGGCATGACCGATGCTGCAAAACTACTCGATCAGACGCTGCAGGAGGAATCCAAGACGGACAGTGATCTGACGAAACTTGCGGATGCGTCAGCTAACCAACGCGCCAAAGCAGCGTGATCATCAGCTAAGGGTGCCGAGTGGCACCCTTTTCATTTGAACATAGATCGCGAAAGAATTGGAGCCAGCCATGTCAGCCAGCAACAAGGCCACAAATGGACGGAAGTCGCTCAAGCTTCATGATCAGAAGCTCGACGCAGGTCAAGGCGGAGACCTTCATCAACTCGCCGACGACAAGACCCAAATCATGACGACCGCCCAAGGGGGGCCAGTATCGGATGACCTCAATACGCTCAAGGTCGGCGATCGAGGTCCTACGCTGATTGAGGATTTTCATTTTCGGGAAAAGATCTTTCACTTCGACCACGAGCGTATTCCTGAACGCGTTGTCCATGCCCGAGGCTATGGCGCGCATGGCTATTTCGAGACGACGAAGTCGCTTGAGGAATATACGCGGGCCGACATTTTTCAACGGGTTGGCGAAAAAATGCCAGTTTTCGTCCGGTTTTCCACCGTCGCAGGATCGAAAGGGTCGTTCGATCTTGCTCGCGATGTGCGCGGCTTCGCCGTTAAGATTTACACCAAGGAAGGCAACTGGGATCTCGTAGGCAATAATATTCCTGTCTTCTTCATCCAGGATGCCATTCGATTTCCCGATATGGTTCATGCCGTCAAGGAGGAACCGGACCGGGCTTTTCCTCAGGCGCAATCTGCACACGATAATTTCTGGGATTTCATCGGTCTGACACCGGAATCCATGCACATGATCATGTGGGTCATGTCGGATCGTGCAATTCCGCGCTCCTTCCGCTTCATGGAGGGGTTTGGGGTTCATACCTTTCGCTTCGTGAATGCCAAGGACAAGTCGACTTTCGTCAAATTCATCTGGAAGCCAAAACTTGGTCTCCAATCCGTTGTCTGGAACGAGGCGGTGAAAATCAACGGTGCGGATCCGGACTTTCACAGGCGCGATCTGTGGACTGCGATACAAGCTGGCGACTTCCCTGAATGGGAACTGTGCGTCCAGCTCTTCGATCAGGACTTCGCCGACAGCTTCGATTTCGATGTGCTCGATCCGACAAAGCTCATTCCCGAAGAAATTATTAAGCCTATCCCAGTCGGGCGGCTGGTACTTGATCGTATGCCAGACAACTTTTTTGCCGAAACGGAACAGGTTGCGTTCATGACGCAGAACGTCCCTCCCGGCATCGATTTCTCCAACGACCCATTGCTGCAGGGACGGAATTTTTCTTACCTCGACACGCAGTTGAAGAGACTTGGTAGTCCTAACTTTACCCATATTCCGATAAACGCGCCTAAATGTCCGTTCCATCATTTCCAGCAGGACGGCCATATGGCGATGCGCAATCCTGTCGGACGCGCAAACTACCAGCCTAATTCATGGGGCGAAGGCTCGAGGCCTGACCCAAATCGTGGGTTCCGGTCGTTTGCCGCGCAGGAAGACGGACAGAAAGTTCGCCTCCGACCGGAGAGCTTCGCCGACCATTACAGCCAGGCGCGTCAGTTTTATTCGAGCCAGACCGCGACGGAACAGAAGCATATTGCGATGGCACTGACCTTCGAGCTATCGAAGGTGGAAACACCTGTGATCCGCGAGCGTATTGTGTCACATTTGCTGAACATCGATGCCAACCTCGCGGAAACGGTCGCCGGTAAGCTCGGCATCCGCAAGATGCCTAAGGCCGCGGATGCGATGGTGCCCGTGCGTGACGATCTTGCTCCGTCTCCTGCACTTAGCATTATTGAGAACGGACCCGGCAGCTTCAAGGGCAGAAAGATCGGAGTGCTCGTTGCCAATGGCACGGATGCGCAGGTACTCAAGGGTATCCGGCACGCCGCCGATGAGGAAGGTGCCATGGTGGAGTTGGTCGCACCAACGGTCGGAGGGTTCGAAGCTTCCGGCGGCGAATGGATGGAGGCCGACCATATGATTGACGGCGGTCCATCCGTATTGTTCGATGCTGTAGCCCTTGTGTTGTGTGAAGAATCGGCCAACCAGCTCATCGGCGAGTCCACAGCGCGGGACTTTGTTGCCGATGCGTTCGCGCACTGCAAGTTCATTGGCTTTACCGCAGGCGCAATGCCGTTGCTTGCCAAGGCCGGTATCGAACCCGAAATGGACGAAGGACTTATTCCGCTCGACAATGCACAGGCAGCCAAGGAGTTTGTTGCATCTTGCCGCAAGCTCCGGCTATGGGCGAGGGAAGATGTGGTCAAACTTTGATTTTACGGTCGCCGCTGATGTGAAGAGATGTTTCGAAACTAAATACAAAACGGTCCGATCTGAGCCGGACAACTTTGAATCTTAAAATCGGATCGGGCGGCTGGAAGTCGCTCGATCCCTTACAACATCATTCTATTTTTCTTGAATTTGGTCGAGAAAGATCGATCCTAGATGGTCCGAGCCATTTCCTCGGTCAATAGACCGTCCTGCATCTAAATCGATTTAAGGCGATTTTCGACCACGTTGTCTCTCCGACAATGGTTCGGCCTACACAGCAAGGAACACGAGGCTGTTCGCTCAGGCGATCAATTTGACGCCCTGCTTACGCCAGTGGCTAGCCCGCACTCGAACGGCATGTCAGAAGCCTTCGTTAAAACCCCGAAGCGGGATTATATCCACATATCAGCTCTACCGGACGCCGAAACTGCGCTCCGCGCTCATCCACGGATGGATCGAAGATTACAACCAAATACATTCTCATTTTGCGCTCGAGATAGCTTCCCCTCGGCAGTTCATCAGGGTTAAATCAAACTAGCCGACTTGTCCGGTGAAATGGGGAGAACTCCACTCTTGATCAGTGCAACCGCTCATGCCAGATGGCTTTTCATGCTTGACGCCATGTTTAGCTTAACTTCTCCGCGAAGTCGAACTTCGAACATTGCTGAAGAACCTTTTTTCACGCAAAGCGTTATATCGCTGGAGGTGCACAATGGTTTGGTTTTATTGGTTCTACGGCACGATGGTTTTCACAATGACTGGCCTTATCGGATTTACCATTTGGAATGAAATGGACGGTGACTGATCTGCTCGCTGCGGCATTTCACCTGTTGGTCGGGCAACCTTAGATACTTGGCTGCATTCCAGATGAGCTCGTTTGCATACGGGCATTGGCCGGGGGAATAGTCGGGACATTTATCTGAACACGGGTTCAAGCTGCGAACAGCGGTCAAAACGCCGCAAGCAAGTCGAACCCAAGGCCCATTAAGTCCACTAGTGCACGGACGCGGTACCCGATATAAGCTATTTTTTGGCGTAGTGCCTAGGGACAAGAATCATGTTTGCTGATGATAAAGAAGTGATTTCGTGCGATGTATAGTTAATTGGCTCGATAGGGGC
>JAEYSJ010000023.1 GCA_023434855.1 Bacillota bacterium
CTTTGGACCCTTCCTGATACGGTATCACCTCTACTTCAGCAGGAAATGTTAGTGTTCCAACATCGGGAAACGCGTGGGTGTTTTCAGCTGCAAGGCCCGTAGAGCATGTCGTTAATATAAACAGGAAAAGGAATATACCTGTTTTGATTTTCATTTTTTAGCCACCTTTAACTATTGATTCAGGAAAAGTTACCGCTTTATATCTACAATCATTTTTGCTAGTATAGGTTTCCAGTAATTAATGTCTCCATGTGCGTAAGTTGTTAACATTGATATAAGTCCATCAGGGCAATCTAGGATATAAAAATCCATGCATACTACCGCGCCACTTATAAGCATTTTTACACTAGTAACTGGGAGCTGCTCATTATCAAGTGCTGAGCTTTGCATTGGAGTATTAGAAAGTATTCGTATGTCGTCATGTTCCTTTACTAGTGATGCATTAATTGAGTTAAATGTAGTAGTAAGGTAATCAAGATTTGCTTTTATTCCGTTTCTATCTATATTGGGCAATAGCAAAAAAGCTATATTAATTGATCGCAAAGTTTTATTATCATTAGCTAAGAGGGTGGTGCTGCCAGCAGATTCATTTTTACTGGTGGGATTTAGCTGATAGGGTAATACTTCAATATCTGAAGGGAGAATTAATGTACCAAGACTTGGAATTACCTTAGTATGTTCAGATGCAAAAGCTGTAGCGCTAGTGGCTAATACAATCAGGAAAAGAAGGAGTATAATTCTTGCTTTCATTTCGCACCTACCCGTTTAATATCAGCAATTATTTTTGTGACTCTGGGATTCCAATATTCATTGTCACAATCTAAATAAATAGTCGCTATTCCTACGCCTCCGTTGTTACCTTGTACAATATAAAAATCCATATTCACTACCATGCCAAGAAAAAGAAACTTAAAGCTTTTAAGCGCGATTCTTTCATTTTTAAATGCTTGTTTATTTATAGGGCCATTGTAAAGTAGCATTGAATTATAATCGTTAACTAGTTTTGTACTAAGTTCATTAAAAGTAGGTTCTAACTTTTCAGCCTGTTTAAGGGCTTCTCTGTCTATAGTTGGAACAAAGAGTATAGTTATTGATCGCCAGATTTCATTATCTTTAGCCAATAGTATATTGCTAGGGAAATTATCTATTATTTGTTGAGCTGGTAGTATTTCTACATCTTCTGGAAAAGTGATTGTGCCAAGGCCTGGAACTACACAAGTGTTATCAGCAGCGAGAACTGTAGAACAAGTAAAAATTAATAAACATAGGCAAAGTATTAAGCTTAAACTAACTCTTTTACGCATAATTGCAGCTCCTCGCAATCGATTTACGGCCTACAGATCTTACAGGGGACGTAACCGTTGTTAATGGCTTCATCCCGGCTGTCAAAATACACTTTGTTTCCTTCGTTCATCTGCCCAACGTAGCGACAGTTTGACACATGAAACTTATACGTTCGTGCATTGCCCACATAGTAGGCGGCTAAAGGAGCTAGTGCATCGCCGGCACAGTCATCAAGCGTAGCAATTTGGGCTGTAGTTACTGTGGGGATAACGGGGGAGGAGGGAGCTGCCAGTACTGCTGATAGGGAGCATATGAGTGCTAGGGCAAGGAGCAGAGCCATTGGTTTACGGAGCATAACAATTCGCCTCTTTTCTTTTATTTAAATTAGGCTTGTAGCTCGTATAGTCTGCTTTTGTTAGTGCGATTAAACTGTCCTATATCAGGTTGAGATTAGGGGAATTTGATAAAGTAGGGGTTATGATCCTTTAGTGTTAGGCTTGACTAATTCGAGCAGCTTGTTAGCGATATCAGGTTCTTTTTCGGCAACGGTATAAGAACTATTTTGGTGATTAAAGATGCAGTTTGTCATTTGCATTAACATGGCATTTTTAATCTCAGGAGTTCCTTCTGATGAAAGAACAAAAGCTTGGAATGTTTCCAATGCATTTTTACGATGCTTATTTACTATGTAGTTATGGTTATGTGATTTTTGATTTTTAACGCTCCATGTCAGCATGTATACAAGAATAACTAAGATAGTTGCTTTAGGGGCTAAGACTTGGCTAACATAACTAGGAGTTAATGTGTCTCCAGATATATTAGGGAGATATGTGTGTGCATATAACGCAAAATAAACAATCGAGGCAGCTAAAAGAAATGTTATAAATACCCAGATTCGTGATATTACGTTATGGTTTATTGCTTCATCTTTAAAGTATTTAGCGTAGCTTGATATGCCAAGGTTTTCAGTTAGTTTTTCGCTTTGTTCTAAAAGTAATCTTTGCTTTTCTTCGATTTCATTTCCTCTAGAAATAAAAGCTTCTTGTTCTGACTGGAATTTTTCAAATAAAAGGTTGAAATTTTCCTCGATTTTTTTACCATCTAAATTTATATTTTTGGTTTTGTAATAACTAACAATAGGAGTTAATAAATTATAAGCCTCAGTATAAAGCTTTAAAGAATCAAAATAAATTTGTTTACGGGCTTCTATGTTGTAAATATTAACTACTTTGTCATCAAAAATTTTTTCATAAAACTCGAAGATTTGCTTTATTTGAGGAAAGATGATTTCTTGGAGTATTGGCTCAGGAATTTCACGAAGATCTATAGTTTTTAAATCATTACACAAATTATTGACTTCGTATGACACTAAAGTTATTTCTCTATAATTAAGTTGATTGATTAATTCGGAAGTACAAGCAGGAGCTATTTTATTTAATAAAAGTACTATATTGCTTATAATCACTGATTTATTAACATCATCATAATTGGATTTTTTTAAAGCTTCTTCCATATAATGCAACTCCTTTATACAAAAGTTTGTAGATGGTCTGTGTTGCAATTACAATTGAATTCCATTAGCCTTTTTTATAAAATTGACTAATTCTATAACCTTATCATCAAAGTCTAAGTGATTAAAAGCGGTAGCCTCTTCAGTTAACTTTTTAGCAACTTTGACTTTATCTATTTCTTTCGTTTTTCCAGCTTTAGCATATTTAGTAACATCATCATATTGCCTCCAAGGTACAGGATTAGCTGTGTCACCATGAACCGACTTTACCGCTTGATGGAATGTTGCTTCATCATAATAATTCTCAATTTCTCTACCCTTGGTAATCCAACAATATCCGTCCCTGCTAAGGAATTCATCACGTATTCTTGTCTTAGTCGTATTTATAGGGGCTTGGCGATTCTTTTTATCGCTATCTATTACAATTGCAATATTTCTATTCATTTTCTTCAGAGAGATGAACTCTGTTATTTCTGAATCATCATCCCCGGTTAAATGGCTAAGGAGTCTGCCTCCGTAAAACATGATGCTATAATGTAGTCCTTCTTTAAGAGAAGGATTTTTTTCTTTTATCCATTTGTTAATATAAATTCTATCTGAAGGACCTTCTACCCAGATAATGCAATTGCTTTGCAGTATGTCGCTGGCCTTGTAGCCTAAGCTATCAAGGATTGAGTTTTTTTGTGATGAAGATAGGGCTAGCTCACATTTAGTTTGTCCATCTTCTAGCCAGCAATGATAGATATTGACATTTGCATTATCAAAAACTGCATTTGAGTGGGTGGTAATTATGTATTGGTTATTGGTGTTTTCACAAATGTACTTGATAAATTTCTTTTGTAATTCGGGGTGTAAATAGATTTCTAATTCTTCAATACAAACCAGGCTATTCTCTAGCAAGGTTACTGCAGTTGCTAAAAGTATGACTTGATGAATTCCTGTACCCAGTGATTCTATAGATAATCTTCTATTATCCATTTCAACATAAATATCGTTTACCGCATGGGGAATTTCTAGTTGAGCAGAGGAGTCACCTAAAACCTCTCGAACAAATGCTGTAATTTGATTGAACTTTTTTCGCTCAGCTTCTGCTCCAAGTAAAGGTTCTTTTAGCTGGTTTAATTTTTTTATTAATCCGCTTCCTTCAATGCTCCACTCTCTATCTTCGGCCGAGATTCTTCTAAAAGCGGGAATAATATGTATTGGATAATCAAAATTACTTAATTTATCAAATTTTAAAGCTAAGTTATCTGTTCTACTTTCATGAGTGCCACCAGCACGTTTAATAATTTTCTCGAATAATACACTGGTATCAATGTAGTCAAGTTTTTTCAAAAGTATATGATATATAATTGATTGATCAAATTTTGGTAAGTCGGCATTATATTCGTACGAAATCCAGATTTCTTCATGCCATTCGTTCAACTTGTTATAACGATTCTCAGAAATATAGTAGTTAAATAATTCTTTGTATATATATCCTGTGCGGTGTGATTTATTTTTAATTTGCAGAGCGAAAGAGATTTTATTGCATTGAGTTTTTCCACGATGCAGATCATCTAATTTGTTAAAGTTAATATTATTCATATGGTGCTTACTCATTGTTGCGAAAGATGAGATAAGCTTAACAAAGCGGATAATATTAGATTTACCGGAATTATTTTTACCGATGACAATATTTACTTTTGAGAGATCTCTAATATATTGCATTTCATTACCAAAGCTGCGATATCCGGCAATTCCAAAACCATCAAGTAGCATAATATAAACTCCATTTATAAATATAAATTCGACAATAAGAACATATGTTCTAAAAAGAGATACAAATAAAACACGGATCTTATTAAAATACCGTGATTAGTTGCGACAAATTAAGCTGCGAATGCTAGTGTGTTTCAATCGCAGAAGACTTAGCCTGAATGTGACCATGTCTTCCGTGACATCAAAGTAATCGGCAAGGTCCCACACGTCATGGTGTCCCTTACGAAGTGCATGGATAAGTTCTTGGTAAGGCATAAGATGAAGGGCAGCCCACCTTAGGGCTTTGAATTCGATCTTATTAATGTAAAGAAGGGCACTGCGATTATAAAACTCCCTGGGCAGGTGCTGGCCAACAGTTGTGAAGTGGTGGCCAAGTTCTTCTGCAAAGACACAAGTTAAGAGCCTGGAGTCTCGTTTCAGTGAATTATCCAA
>JAEYSJ010000032.1 GCA_023434855.1 Bacillota bacterium
GTGTTGGTTTTTCCAAAGAGCCGATTGCTACAATGGGCGGCTTGAAAGTAATTCCTGATATATCATTATCTGAAATAAGTTGTGAAAAAGCACTGCTGGTTATTTTACCAGGTGGCGAAATGTGGCAAAAGAAAAATCCTGATTTTGAGAAATACTTCAACTGTATAGAAGTCCTTGAAAAATTGCTAATAAATTTCAATAAAAATGGTGTGCCAATCGCAGCAATTTGCGGAGCTACAATTACCATGGCCCGAGCCGGATTATTGCGAGGAATCAAGCACACCAGCAATGCACCTGGTTTTCTGGATCAATTCGTTCCCGATTATGGTGAAAAATCTGATTATGTTGATGATTATGCCATCCGGGATGGCAACATAATAACAGCCAGCGGTGGTGGTTCGGTTGAATTTGCCTGTCGAATCATCGAGCTTCTGGAAATTTATCCTGAGTTTCAAATAGAAGAATGGTATCAAATGTTTAAATTTCGCAAGGGTCCTTTCAGAAGGCTTCCTGTTTGTTCCCGGAGCTAAACAAAAAAACAATGGGAGAATGCATCAATATATATGCAAATATTGTTGAATGTACTGATTCTAAGTGTAACTGAGCTAATTTACCTGTTAGGAATATTAATAGCCGCTGGCTTCTTATTGGGTTGGATTGAATCTGTGTCAAACAGGTGGGCATATCAAGCCTTCGGTAAACCAGGTATAATGTTAACTTCTGTTATTGGGACACCGGTACATGAATTGGGTCATGCTTTAATGTGTTTAATATTTGGGCATAAAATTATCTCAATAAAACTTCTTGATATCAATCCAAGTAATTCAACCTTCGGATATGTAAATCATAGTTATAACAAACATAACCTCTATCAAGTGAGTGGAAATTTTTTTATAAGCTTAGGGCCGATATTCAGTGGAACAGCAGCCATTCTCTTCTTTATGTATGCATTAGAGCCTGATACCTTCAAGGCATTGCAAAAATATGTAATATCTGCACCTTTAGATAGTATTAGTATAACAGATTTTATAAAATGGTCAGGCCATTCCATAATGATAGTTTTTAGAGGAATATTCAACAGCGGGAGTTTTGGTGCCCCAAATTTTTGGATGTTCTTATTGTTAGCAATATGTACGGCATCACACATCGCCTTAAGTAAGGAAGATATACAAAATGCTAAATCGGGGCTGATAGTTACTTTTTTTGTAATGGTGCTATTTAATGCCGTTGCATTATTATTTGGAATTGAAACATTTAAATATGTGTTGCTAGTTGCCAAGTATAATATATACGTGGTATCTGTATTGTCCGTTTCAATAGCTTTTTCCCTGGTAACCGCCTTAATAATGGGGGTATCTTACAAGATTAAAAGGCTATATTTTTAAGAAGGTCTCCACTATTTTATTACGCAATAGTGGAGACCTTCTAGATTTCAACTAGTATTTTAATAATCCACGAGAAATCTACACTAAATTCAAATGGTATCCTTTTTGTGCAGTCTGTGCATTTTGGTACTCCGGAAGGATACAGTATCTTGGCGATATTTTCTTTAAATGTTGTATTTATACGGTTTTATAGGCTTGGCGTATATTTTGCATATATCAAATTCAAGGTTCTGCTTTATCAAATTAAATATGATTAAAGAGGGGGGCTAGAATGAAAAGAACGTTAATCTTATTTTTCTCGATCTTTGTATTAACCATGCCCACCATGGTAAAAGGCGAAGGAAGAAATGATCCTCAGCAAGATACTTCTCAGCAAGACCAACAGCGGCAAGAGCAACAGAAGGAAGAAAAACAAAAGGAGGAACAACCGCAACGGGACCGGCAGCAGCAAGACCAGCAACAACCGGAACAACAGCAGCGCGACCGGCAGCAGCAGAATTATCAGCAACAAGGCAACCGGCATGATTGGTCTCATCCTGCGTATCATAGCGAAAATTGGCAGCGGAGAGATAACTTGTCCCGTGAGGCAATACGCTTTAGATGGCATAATGATGCGACGCCTTTTAGATGGCACGAACGAGTTAACAGGTACTCCCTCGACTACGATTTACAACCGATTTATGACCGGGAGTGGGAAGATAGGTTTCCAGGCTTACATTGCTATCGATGGATTGATAGACGCGGCGAAGGGTTTTGGTATCAGGGTCAACGTATAGTGGATGCGATAATGTTTTTTGACGATTCGGATGAATTGGTCAGTATAGGTTTCATGTATGACGGGATATTTATAGTGCTTCGTGATGACGATCAGGTCTATGAAAATCATGACTTTTTCTTCTTATTATGGTGGAATCAGAATGGATGAATTTCAGTCAAACGGCAACGAAATGGAGTTTTTAATTCGAGCATGGCTATGATATCAAGGGGATTAGGGGCAACATTGCATTTAAAATTTAATGTGGGAAAAAGAAGCGTGGGTATGGGCAAAATAACCGCCCCTACGCTTCTTTTTTACTGCAAAGGCAACCGGCTGCTACTGACTGCCGAACTAAGTCAATGGAACTAATGTTGCAGTTTTGTTGGAAAATAGATGAAATAGTAGTAAAATATTACTGTTAATGGTCAAATGCATTAATAAGCAAACATTTGATATTATTATGTGTAAGCTGCAATTGGACAATATCTTTTGGGCTGTGAGGAGGGAATATATATGCCATTAGTGGCGACAAAATGTACAAATTGCAATAGAGAAATTCAGCTAGACG
>JAEYSJ010000051.1 GCA_023434855.1 Bacillota bacterium
TTGGATAACTGTATCCAGTCTGGCAAGGTCAAAGTACGGTCCTAAATGTGTATCACTGACTTGTGCAATTTTGAATCCGCTAAGATTGGGCGGCAGCGCCGGAAAAACGAGAGAATAACGTTGAACAGCCATCTCACACTGTGCCTCGTAAACACCTTTTGCACTGATTCCTAATGCAACAACAGGCGTAATGGCTAATGTATTGTGCAAAAACTCCCGGCGCGTCATCACCGGAGCAGTTGAACTGTTTTGCGGGGGATCTGCCGCCCCCCTTACTTTTATTAGCCGATGGGCAACAGAGATGAATGGTTGAAGCACCAAAAGTATAATTTGGCCAACTAACCAGATTACAGCACAATAAACCAATAAACGGTAGGCCGCAAATTCAGGCACGACAAACAACGGACGTCTTGGCAAACCAAACCCGATAATCCCAATTGTAGCCACAGTTGAAAAAAGATAAAAATACTTGATAAACCGCCCTTGGTAAAAACGAAAAAGACGCAACAGCAACCGGTAGTTCAACAAGCTAATAAGCGCGATGAGCGGTAACAAAATTAAAACTGTATCAGAAAAGCGCATTAATTCACTCCTAACAATACCAATTTACGGGTGACAGTCATACAACTTCATGGACATATTTCTTGTAGCGGCTGGTGCGGTAGTAAGACCTGTATTTTTCTGCTCCGGAGATTGCCACTCTATGTCCGGTACGGGAATACCGTGAGAAGTTACCCAGGCGTTAACATCGGGTTGCTGTCTGGTATCAGTACTTATCATAATGTAACGTACCTGCCCACTGGTTATTAGTTCTTCCAGCTTCTCACCATTCAGAATCTTCTCTGAACCCATGAATCCGCCGTAAGTAATTACTGGCTGCCCGGTATTAAGAATCAGCGGTGAAGCGGTATGAGCATTAGGCACTGCCACAATATATTTTTCCCCGCTTCTGTTAGCCATAAGAAACTCTTCTAGCTTACCGTTGTCTCCACCTGCATACAATCGGGAAAAATTCATCCCCCACTGCATACCGGATGGCTGCGAACGGGGATTTAGGTCAGGCCCGGCAAAGGGAAAGGCCGCATTGCCTGAGCCGTACAATACCGGCGTAAGCGACCAGGCAAAGGGAGCAATCAGCATACTGATAATACCTGCGATGACTGGAAGGTGCTTGACTCTGTTTTCCGGTGCTTTATTCATTAATGATATTCCGATGAGCAGCAAAACTGCCATAATTCCTGCCCCTATGACTGTTGGCAGCATCCAGGAACGCCATTCAATATATCCCGCGATAATAACCGCCTGGACACCGACAGTCAGCAGCAATGCAGCCGGTAACAGATAACGGCTTTTCCCGGCACCTGTCGTCCAATTTGCCAGAGTATTATAACTAATTCCCACTAAAGCGGCAATCGCCGGAGCCATCATAACCAAATAATAACGATGCGCCCCTTGGGCTATACTGAAAAAGACAATTTCGGGTATAAGCCAACAACCCCAGAAAAGCACCTTCATCCTGGTGTTCTCCGGCAGTGTTTTCTTTGTGAACTGATAGATCGCAATTACTATTCCAATCAGTGCAAATGGCAATAACCAGCTAATCTGGCCACCCATTTGGCGGTTAAAAAGTCTAAATAACCCGGGTGGGCCAGTTTCCCCGCCAGATTGCCTTATGTTGCCGGGGGACTGTAAATTCGGCCTGGTATTTGAATCATTAACAGCACCGCCTGGAGTTAAATTAGGGGGATTATTTCCGGGAGCCATGCCGTCAGGCGATACCGACGTCCCTTGATTGCGTAGCTGCCCTTGTCGGCCGGGCGTCCTGATTCCATATCCTAAAAAATGACCGAGGCCGTTATACCCTGTTGCAAGCTCAAGCTCTGAGTTAGTCTCACTGCTGCCAACGTACGGACGCTCTTCCGGCGAAATACTGTCCACCGCAATAAACCAGGGGAGGGAACTGACAACCAATACTAATGTGGCGGCAAAGAGATGAATCGCTTTCTTTTTGAATTGTCCATATTGGGTAAAGAGATATGTGATATAAAAGGCCGGCAATATCATAAACGCTTCCAGACTTTTTATATTAAACCCGACTCCTATCAGCAAGAAAGCAAATAACAGCTTTTTTAAGCTTAATTCTTCAGTTGCCGGTAAAAATATATTCACTGAAAACATAAGCACCGTAACAAGCAGTACATCTATCGTATTATTGCGGCTTGCAGCAACAAAAATCGGGGTAAGCGCAAGGACAAGTGCCGCTATTAATCCCGCCCACTCTCCATGGTAACGTTTCACAATCATATAGATGAGATAAACGGATAGTACACCGCCCATCACCTGCGGAAGAATGATACTCCATCCCTGAAAGCCGAAAATTTTTGCACAAAGTGTCTGCAGCCAGAATCCCAGCGGCGGCTTATCAATGGTAATAAACCCACCTGGGTCGAAGGAGACAAAGAAAAAGTTATGCCAATTCATCATCATGCTTTTGACTCCTGCGGCATAATAAAGATTTGCCAGACCTTCCTGCCCCAGTCGAAAAAAATACAAAAGAAATGACAGCAATAGAATTAGTGCTATTCCTATTCGTCGCATAACCATAACCTCCATAATTTTACCTGATAATTAAGCATATACCCTAACTGTGACAAAAGTATGAAATTCGCAGACATATTATTGGACAGAACAAAACAGGTGGCTTTTAACCACCTTAAATCTTGTTCACAGCAGTTGTCATATTTCCTTTGACCATGCTTTTTGCCTGAGTTATCCCTTTGGCAAAGTGATATTTCATTCTTTTTTTGAGAAAACTCCAGCCAACTCTTTGCCTTCCGACAATAAAGAAAACTACCGCTTCACCTATAGCCCAGGTAAAGGCATATGCTAATGCTCCCTTGGCAATTAAGGCTGACTGAGTGGGTATCGATCGCAAAATAATTGTAGCTATCTCCCGGGCAATCTTGGCTAAACTAAATACAAAAACAAATTCTAATAAATGCTTTAGTTGTATTTTCTCTCCGAGTAATCCTATAAGTTCAAACATGAGCTTTACCTCATTTACTGTAAGAATAATAAAGTCTGCGAATGTATGCAACGGAGCGACAATCGTTTTATGGGGCGAGGGCAAAAATGTGGGTAATGTAGCGATAAGCACCCAGGCGGTATTCTGAATGGCTGTCTCCTGGATTTCAAATTTAGCATGTTCAGGACGGAAAACAGGGAAATTATGAGACAATGCAAACCTAATTTTCTCATTATTAGCTAATATTTGTCCAGCCAATCCGGCATCATTGCAATCAAAAGGATAAACCTCCGGATGAAACTGTTTGACTTTGTTAGCTAAGGATGGCTCGACAATGCAAAAATTAGATGTTTTTAATTCTTCCCCATCTATCTGATCTCCTGCTGTCGCAGAAATAATGAACAGTCGCTTCATTATTTCTTTGTTACTACGGATTTCCTCGTTATTAGGGACAGGAAATTTCAGGCCATAATAGGGAAAGCTCGCTAACCAGGTTATCATGTCTTCAATTGCGGACTCAGAGCCAATAAGCCCAATTTGGAGATTTTGCTGGCAGACTTTATTAATCTTATGCATGTTTATCTGACTTAGTTCATCCCAGATTTTATTAACAATAAACGTCTCATCACGTGCCATTTCCACAACTCCCTTCCTTATTAGATTTCCTCTGCGTGCTTGTTCTTATCCTATTTTACTTGTTAAACAACTTTTGGGGATATGTTGCGGAATATTGGCCTTTTAATTATTTTGATGCTTTAGATACAGCCAGCTGCCAATGGCCATTGCCATCCAGCTTTAGATTGCTTGTATGATATTCGTTCAAGCTTGTACGGTGCCCAATACTTATTATGGTGGTATGGGCAAGCAGCCTTTTGACCAGATTATAGAGAATTCTTTCAGTTGCTTCATCCAAGGCAGAAGTTGCTTCATCTAAAAATAACCAATCGGGCTTTAACAGCAGCGCCCGCATGAATGCCACCCGTTGCTGCTCGCCTAATGAAAGTGCCTGCCCCCAATCAAAGGTTTCGTCAAGTCTGTCAACCAAGTGCGCCAATTTACATTGAGGCATTAATTCTTTGATCTTATTATCATTTCCACTTTCCCGGAGCACAGAAGGATATGATAAAACATCGCGCAAGCGACTCAGCGGCATATAGGATTTTTGTGGGATAAACATCGTACAGCTACCGCCCGGATTGCTAATACAGCCGTCGGCATACGGCCACAAGCCGGAAAATGTTCTCAGCAAAGTACTTTTACCGCAGCCGGAAGGCCCTGTTATCAGCAGACGTTCTCCCTGTTTAAGTTTAAATGTCATATTCTCAATTAATAAATAGCCGTCTGGCCTGAACACACTGAGATTCTCCACCGAAAACAAATCATTGCCTTCACTTTTTCTCCGGACCGTTGACCGTTTACTGCGGGAAAGTTCCATACAAATTAAAAAATTGTTGCGGCGGTTGACGACCGCCCGCCATTGCGCCAATCTTGAAA
>JAEYSJ010000146.1 GCA_023434855.1 Bacillota bacterium
AGTTTAGCGCATACGCCCAAGGAATTGCCCGGGACCGTTGGCGGTTATATAAGGTAGAGGAACGGCTGAGACAAGCCAATCTGGGCGGTACAGCCATCGGGACAGGACTAAATGCTGACAAGAAATATATTTTTTTAGTAAATGAACGGGTACGCCAATATGCAAAGGTTGGCTTGGCCCGGGCAGAAAATATGATTGACGTCACCCAAAATGCAGATGTATTTGTGGAAGTATCCGGATTACTAAAGGCGTTAGCGGTAAATCTGGGGAAGATTGCCCATGATTTACGTCTGATGGCTTCCGGACCAAGGGCCGGATTTGGCGAAATACAGCTGCCGGAACGACAGGCTGGTTCTTCGATTATGCCTGGAAAAGTAAATCCTATTATTCCGGAAGCGGTCAATCAGGTGGCGTTTCACGTAATGGCTGCAGATGTGGCAATAGCTATGGCAGCCCAATCAGGACAACTGGAGCTTAATGCATTTTTACCACTGGTAGCGCATCATTTATTGGGAAGTCTTGAAATATTAACAAATTGTGTGCATATGTTTAATGAACTATGCATTAAAGACATCGCTGCGGTGGCGGGGCGCTGCCACGATTTATTGGAACACAGCTTGGCTGCAGTTACCGCACTAGTGCCGCATATAGGTTATGATTTAGCCACTGAGGTAGCAAGAACTGCTGTGAAGAACGGTAAAACAGTGAGGGAAACTACAATAGAAATGGGTATTCTAATAGCAGAACAATTGGAAACAATATTAAATCCACAAGCTATGACCAGACCAGGAATAGTAGGCGCGGTGCAGAAGAACAAATAGCGAATAGTTGAAGATGGAGGAAGAGACATGCAAGATACTCCAAAAGGAGCACGGCTGCACATTGCTATATTTGGCAGACGCAATGCAGGGAAATCAAGTTTAATAAATGCTTTAACAAGCCAGGATATTGCTCTGGTGTCCGACGTGCCTGGTACAACTACCGATCCGGTTTATAAAGCCATGGAGATTTTGCCTATAGGCCCGGTAATGATTATTGATACCGCGGGAATTGATGATGTAGGCGACTTAGGGGCGTTGCGGGTAGAAAGAACTATGCAGATATTGAATAAGGCAGATCTGGCAATTGTAGTAGTAGAGCCCGAGTCCGGAATTACTGAATATGAGCAAACGCTAATAAGGGAAATAAAAAAGAGAAATCTAGCGGTAGTTGGAGTTGTAAATAAAAGTGATTTATATACCTTGTCGTCAGAGTTGTTAGATGAATGGAGTAAGGCAATGCAGCTGCCGTTACAAGCTATCAGCGCCAGGACAGGTCAGGGTGTGGAAGAATTAAAACGGCTGATTATTAAAAATGCCCCTGATAATTGGGAAGGTCCACCGGTAATTGGCGATTTGCTAAACCCCGGAGACACGGTAGTATTAGTGATACCCATTGATTTAGCTGCCCCGAAAGGGCGTCTTATTTTGCCTCAAGTGCAAGTAATCAGGGATATTCTCGATCATGATGCATACAGTGTAGTAGTTAAAGAACGGGAATTAAAAGAAGCACTGGAGAATTTGCGCCAACCGCCGCGAATGGTAGTGACAGACTCGCAGGAATTCTTAAAAGTCGCCGCGGATACGCCGCCTGATGTAATGCTGACATCGTTCTCGATATTATTTGCCAGATATAAAGGTGATTTAGAAACATTGGTCGCTGGTGCAAAAGCTATTGATTCATTAAAGCCTGGCGATAAAGTGCTGATATCTGAAGGATGTACCCATCACCGTCAGGCCGATGATATTGGCAAGGTAAAGATACCACGCTGGTTACGGCAAATGGTAGGAGGCGAGCTGGATTTTGAATGGGTATCGGGCTGCACATTTCCACCAGATATAACTAAATATCGCTTAATAGTGCATTGTGGGGCTTGTATGCTAAATCGCCGGGAGATGTTATACAGACTGGCCGAAGCTCGTGAGAAAAATGTGCCAATCGTCAACTATGGTTTGCTAATTGCCCATGTCCATGGCATATTGAGACGGACACTAGCACCTTTCCCTGCTGCCCAATGGATCCTGGATGAGTGATATGGGGGATATAGAATGATTTATCTTGATAATGCCGCGACTACCTGGCCGAAGCCGGAAACAGTATATAAAGCTGTTAACGATTGCTTACAAGGGGTAGCCGGCAGTCCCGGACGGGGCAGCCACGGAACGGCACGGGCTGCCAGCTATATACTGTATGAGGCGCGGGAAGAATTGGCAGAGCTGTTTAATATTGAAAATCCCAATAATATTGCTTTTACCCATAATGCTACCGATGCAATAAATATGGCGCTAACAGGATTCTTAAAACCAGGTGACAAGGTTGTTTCAACATCTATGGAACACAATGCCGTCGCCAGGACACTAAGATATCTGGAAACCAAAGGGGTACAATTATCCATAATTGCCTGTGATTCAGCTGGGAAGCTAAATTTGCCAGCGATGGAACAGGCGCTTAAAGAGGGCGCCAGGACGATTGCCATTACCCATGCTTCTAACGTTACGGGGACAATTATGCCCTTGGAGGAAGTTGGTAAGTTGGCGGCGAAATATAATGCTGCAGTAATGGTTGATGCGGCACAGACTGCCGGGGTAGAAAGAATTGATGTAAAAGAAATGAGGATTGCTTTGCTGGCTTTTAGTGGTCATAAAGGACTACTTGGCCCACAGGGCACCGGGGGGGTGTACATAAGGGAAGATTTAACAATATTGCCACTAAGATATGGGGGAACAGGCAGCTTATCTGAGTCTGATATGCAGCCCGAATTCATGCCTGATCGGCTGGAAAGCGGTACACCGAATACACCGGGTATTGCGGGTTTGACGGCAGGAGTAAGGTTTATTAAAAAAGTCGGACAGGGAACTATTCGCAAAAAAGAAAAACAACTGGCCGAACAGTTGCTTGACGGTCTACAAGCTATAGGTGGAGTTAAGATCTACGGGCCGGAAGACAGCGAGGGACGTACTGCTGTACTGTCATTCACAATCAATGGGCAGGATAGTGGGGCAGTGGCTCACAGGTTAGATGAGAAATTTGGCATTGCTTGCCGTGCAGGATTACATTGTGCTCCCTGGGCGCATCAGACAATTGGTACTTTGGCAACAGGAACGGTGCGATTAAGTCCCGGCTATTTCAATACTTCTGACGACATTAGTGCAGCGATACAGGCGGTAAAATTGATTGCAGATTCTTATGGAGAAGGCGGAGAATAATGAAAGGTACAATTGTAAATTCTGCTGCCGTTCTGGTTGGAGCGGTGGGCGGACTTATTTTAAAAAGAGGTATCCCCCCGAAATTCCAACATACAATTATGCAAGGACTTGCTTTAGCAGTAGGCTTAATTGGTTTACAAATGGCATTTAAGACACAGAATATACTTATTGTAATTCTTAGCTTAATTATCGGTGCAGTAGTCGGTGAAGCAATAGATATTGATAAATGGCTGTCACGCCTGGGTGATTGGATAACACTCAAATTAGGAAAACGATACGGTAATGCGGGGGAAGGGTTTATTACTGCCAGTTTAGTATATTGCGTGGGAGCTATGGCGATAGTAGGCTCGATTCAAGACGGATTAACAGGAGATGCAACAACATTGTATGCGAAATCTATGCTTGATGGGATTTCATCAGTAATATTTGCATCCACTATGGGTATCGGCGTGGCCTTATCCAGTATATCTATATTGATATATCAAGGAGTGATAACATTATTGGCCGGTGTTTTCAGCACTGTTTTATCAGATAGTGTTATTAAGGAGATGACGGCAGTTGGCGGCTTACTGATTATGGGGATAAGCATGCTGATATTGGAAATAAAATCAATTAAAGTCGCAAATCTACTCCCTGCTATTCCTGTAGCGGCTTTAATTGCGATATTATGGCCATCCTGATAACATGTAAAGTATTTTGGCCACGGAAATAATTTAACAGTGACATTTCTGATTGCCTAAAGCTCGGCACTTGCCGGGTTTTTAAAATTGCAAAAGAGGAAGGTATGATACCATGAATTTGGATTTATTTTCACTAGTTATTGCCAATGTTCAATATATCTTGGCAGCAATTACTGTCTTTATTTTATTAGCACTTGTAATATTTATTAATATTAATTATAAGTTAGCCAGAATGAATAAACGGTATCGTAAGATGATGCAAGGCATGGAAGGTGTCAATATAGAGAGACTTCTCATGGCGCACATTGAGGAAGTTCGAAATGCGGTAAGCAAAGTAGAAGAACTGACCACGAAGTACCAGGCGCTTGAAAGAGTCTCACGCGAATGTGTGCAAAAGGTGGGAATTGTCCGGTTTAACGCTTTTGAGGATACCGGCAGTGATTTAAGTTTTGCAGTTGCATTGTTGAACGCGCAAAACAGTGGAATAGTAATGTCGGCTATTTATGGCAGAAACGAGACTAGGACTTACGCTAAACCAATTGAATCCGGTGAATCATCATATTTCTTAACAGACGAAGAAAAAGAGGCATTGAGAAATGCAATAGGGAAAAATCACGAAAAATGAGAATCTGGGAAGGATTTCATATAATTGGGACGAATAGACTATGTTGTTAGAAACCTGGCAGACAGGTTAAGAGAAATGCAGTTTTGAATCAGGGTTTGGCACTCCCAATAGTTTTACATGTTGCTGGCTCTGCACGTCAACTGGAGGGCGTTTCTGGCTGCAAATAGAAAAAAGAAGTTAAGGAGGTGGCTTGTTTTGGCAGGCAAAAAGAAAAATTCAAATAAAAGAAGGGGTACTACTGGTATGGTTAAAAGGAAAACATCAGCACCAGTGACCACACTGGCTCCACCGGGCAGACAAGCAATCGATATACAGCAAAATGAGCAGGGAGAGCGCAGTATTCGCATACCTCTGAGGATGGCTAAATGTCTCGGGGCAGTAATATGTATTATCATGGTAATAATGGTAGCCGCAGTTATGGAGTATCAGCAGGCGGCTACAACAGTTAGTGCCGATAAGACAGAAATTGATAATTTACGACAGGTGTATGGTTTCCAGGTCAAACAGATTGAGCAGCTGTCGAAGGAGACTACCTCTTTGCAGCATGATATGGAGAGGCTCAATATGCTTGATGCGGAAATCCGCCGTATTATCAACAGTCAGGATTCTATGCCAGCTGCCACGTCGCGGGCAGGCATAGATCGTTCTGCTGCCATCTACACAGGCCAGGGTGGCCCAACTGAGGTTGCTCCTCAGTTGGACAGAATCGCTGAAACAATAGAAGAGCTGCAAGCCGGTATTCAGGTGAGGGAACAAAGCCTGCTGGATTTACGAAGTCAAGTAATTGATCGCAAAGAACGGATGTCAATGACCCCGTCAATTTGGCCGGCGGATGGACAAGTAACTTCGCGCTTTGGATACCGGACGAATCCGGTAAGAGGTGGCAGCGACTGGCATCCCGGCATTGATGTAGCTAATGCTTATGGCACACCGATAACAGCAACTGCTGCCGGCACTGTAATATTTAGCGGTTGGGACAGTGATGGTTATGGAAAC
The DNA here is from genome assembly GCA_023434855.1 of Bacillota bacterium. Next base: position 5,547 of record JAEYSJ010000146.1, read on the forward strand.
ATGATACAAATTGATCATGGCAATGGTCTCGTGACTGTCTATGCTCATAATTCCCGCAACATCGCAGTAGTGGGGCAAAAAGTAAAAAAGGGAGATATAATTGCCTATATGGGGAGTACTGGTTTTAGTACAGGAACCCATGTTCATTACGAAGTCAGGGCAAACGGTTCCCCGGTAAATCCGGAAAGGTTTTTACAGTAAATAAAGAAAACAAACAAGTTTAACATACATTAAAAACACACCTTGCGAAATAATATAGGAGAAAGGCTAAACTAAAGTCATATAGCTATATTGTAGGAGGTGTATTCATGCACGGAATCGTTGCAGTAGAAAAAAATCTGTCCCGTTTGGCTGAAAGTCTGGAAGTGGAAGGCTATGAGGTAATAAACCTTGATGATGCTGATCTTGATTCGGTGGATGCAATCTTAGTAAGTGGTGCTGATAACAATCTAATGAATATACAGGATATAGTGTCAGCTGTCCCGGTAATTAACGCTAGTGGCAAGACCACTGATGAGATTTTGGAAGAATTGGACAAGTTGTAAATAAATGCATTAAAAGGGCTTGTGCCAAACTTTAGATGTAAGAAAGCCCTGCGTTGCTGGCAGGAAAGCTAAACTTTAAGGATTGTAAAAAAATCAGGACATAGGTCCTGATTTTTTTACAAGTATTGAAATTTGTTTCTGTTTGTTGTTGATAATAAATAGGGTACTTATTTGCAATTAAGCTAAAAAACAGGCAAAATGCCAATAAACGCAAAATAAGCAGCTTCTAATGGGAACGCAGCCCAAAAGATAAACCATGAGCAATAGTATCGGCCATTTTCATGACAAGATTAAGCCTGGTGCTTTGCAGTACCAAATGCTCCATAAACCCGCCAACATTAACAATGCCGGTAATAAAAGCGTCGCCAACAGCAGGAAGGTCTTTATTAACGGCAGCGCCGGGCTTAACGGGGCCTTGTCCGACGGAAACACAGCCTACACTCTCCGGTTTTCCCAAACAGGCGTCGACCGCAATAATAAAAGGATTAACAAAAGTGTCATTAATGCTCCGGATCATATCTGACAAGTTAGTGGCATGAACCGGATCATCAAGGGTGCCGTAAACGTGCGGGTACAAATTAAGGGAATGGAGCTTGGAGCCTGTTAACGGGCCCAGGCAATCGCCGGTTGATCGGTCGGTGCCAATACATAAAACGATAATCTTCCGATTAGTAGAAACAGTTTCTTGTACCAGATTGCGGACATTCATAGCAATATCGAACATCGCTCTCGGTTGGTGAATATTAAATTTATTTTCAGTCGGTACTGCTGTACTGGAAAACCTGAAAATATTATTTAGCATTGAATGTGCTCCTGTCGGCCGCTGTTTGCGGCGGAATATGTGACTTTAGCATATTATTATCATTATGTATCAGTTGTCGTATTTCTATTCATACTAAAAAGGAAAATTTAGGCTAAATATGGAATATGTCAGCAGCAGAAAGTTCGTTGTTTATAGTGTTTAAGCGCTAACAAGTTTATTGTTAAGCGGCTTAATACCAAACAAAATATAGTATAATTATAATAAGGAAAAATCAGCATTATACTTGGAATCGGGAGGTACTATGGAAGAAGTACGAAATAAACTACGTGATATTCCGTCAATTGACCGTTTGCTGCTGGAGGCCCAAAACGATAAAGAATTTGCAGCCTTCGGGCGCGGGGCAATAGCTGATTTGCTGCGAAAAACGGTGGAGGAAGTTCGCCGGCAATTGCAAGACGGCCGGGATATTGATATAGCTCCAAAAACATTGCTGAACAATGCCAAAGAACTCTTAAGAAATATTGAACAACCAAGCTTGCGAAGGGTAATCAATGCTACCGGGATAGTGCTGCATACCAACCTTGGGCGTGCACCATTAGGAACGCGTGCCAGAGCATGCGTAGAGCAGGCTATGGACGGTTACTGCACACTGGAATATGATATAGCGACAGGTGGGCGGGGCAGCCGTTATGCTCATGTTGCCGGTAAAATCTGCGCAATAACCGGAGCGGAGGATGCACTTTGCGTAAACAATAATGCCGCTGCGGTTCTGCTTGTTCTGTCAGCTCTGGCAAAAGGAAGGGAAGTTATTGTCAGCCGGGGGGAACTGGTCGAAATCGGCGGCTCCTTTCGGGTGCCGGATGTACTATTGCAAAGCGGAGCCACACTGACAGAGGTGGGAACTACCAACAGAACACATTTATCAGATTATAGTAAAGCAATCAATGCCAATACTGCTATGATTTTAAAGGTACACACAAGCAATTATCGTATTACCGGATTTACGTCCCAGCCAGAGAATGCCGATTTAGTAGCGTTGGCACACCAATATGGTATACCTATTGTGGAGGATCTAGGCAGTGGTATGCTTGTGCCGGTGAAATCAGCAGGCCAGGGGGAACCAACCGTAGCCGACCAATTGACGTCCGGAATGGATATAGTTACCTTCAGTGGTGATAAACTATTGGGTGGAGGACAGGCAGGTATAATTGCCGGCAAAAGAGAATATGTACAAACAATGAAAAACCATCCTTTGCTGCGGGCAATCCGTTTGGACAAACTTTCATTGGCCGCGCTGGAAGGAACACTAATTGATTATATGGTTGCTCGGCCGGACAAGGCTATTCCTGTACAGGGCATGTTGAAGGCAACAGCTCAGGATCTAAAGCCTGTAGCGGAAGAGTTAGCAGGAATGCTGGAAGTTTTAAAACAAAACAACTGGCAAATTGAAGTTGTTAAAATTAAGTCCCAGGCCGGGGGCGGCTCATTGCCAGGGGTGGACTTTGATAGTTATGGAGTAAGCGTGGCCTGTAAGCAATTTAGCGCAGCAGCTTTGGAAAAAATGCTACGTCTGTGGCAAACGCCAATAATAACAAGGATTCAGGAAGAAAAAATAATATTTGATGTGCGTTGTTTGGTACCGGAAGATATAGTGGTAATTTGTCAGGCATGCATGGCACTTGGAAGAGGGGACAAAAGGTGAAATATTTAATTATTGGCACAGCCGGCCATGTTGACCATGGAAAATCAGCATTAATCAAAGCCCTGACAGGTATCGACACAGATAGATTAAAAGAAGAGAAAGCAAGGGGAATTTCCATTGACTTAGGTTTTGCATCCCTCCCTTTAGATAAAAATTATATGGCAGGAATTGTTGATGTACCCGGTCATGAACGGTTTTTAAAAAATATGTTGGCGGGAACAGGTGGCATCGACATGGTGATGATGGTCATTGCAGCAGATGAGGGAGTTATGCCGCAAACGCGGGAGCATTTAGCTATGCTGCATTTATATGGTGTAAAAAAAGGCGTAGTGGTAATAACAAAAATTGATAAGGCAGACGAGGATTGGCTGGATTTAATTGAGGAAGATGTGCGGGAGCTGCTCGCAAGCACATTTCTGGAAGGAGCTCCGTTATGTCGGGTATCTGCAGTTACAGGGCAGGGACTTGAGGCTTTGCGGCAAACACTATTGGCAGTGGCGGGCACAATACATGCCAGGGACAGTAAAGCCCCGTTTAGAATGTGGATCGACAGGATTTTTACGGTTAAAGGACATGGTGCGGTTGTAACCGGCTCGGTATTAAGCGGCACCACAAAAATAGGTGATGGTCTGGAATTATATCCGGCCAGGCAGGGAGTACGGGTCCGGGGACTGGAATGGCATGGCAGTAAAGTTGAGCAAATTTATGCTGGGCAACGGGCAGCAATTAACATTGCCGGGGTAGACTTTGAGGAAGTAAGCCGCGGTATGGCGCTGAGTGCACCTGCATACAGTCAGATTAGTGCTATCTGGGATGCGCAGGTTCAGTGGCATCAGGAACCTGTGCCAAATGGGACACGGATAAGACTTCACCTGGGTACCGGTGAATACTTAGGGCGCATCTATAATTTTAAAGATGTTTCTGATCAATATATGCGCCTGATGTTGGAATCACCCCTAGGAGCCGGCGCGGGTGACCGGGGAATTATCAGACTGTATTCACCCCAGCACTTATTAGGAGGGGTAATGTTGATAGCTCCCGGCAAGCGCAGCCGGAAAATAGGCGTGCACCGTATTGCAATGGCACAGGCATTAGCACAACAGGATTATAAAGAAACAGTGCAATACTTGCTGGCCGAGCATAGTCTGCCAATGACAATCGAGGACATTCAACAAAGAGCGGGATATGTACGCAGCGATTTGATTCGGGGTATTGTATTGAAACTGGCAAATGACAAGCAGGTCATTATTTTGGAAAATTATTATATAGATAAAAAGTCACTAACAACGGTAACAAAAAAACTGGAAGGTATGGTGAAAAAATATCATAGCGAGCAGCCAACACGAGCTGGAATGTCTCAGGAAATTATAAAACAGCAACTGGCGCTGATGGATAGACATCTGGATTTACTGCTCTCTTACTGGCAGGAGATAGGGATGGTTATATTGACTGGAGGAGAGGTAGCTCTTAAAGAACATGCCGCCAGACATACCGACTGGCAGCAGGATCTGGTGAACAAAGCGGAACAGATGCTGGCTGATATTGGATTAAACAATATTGATGCAGCATTGCTGGCAGACAGGCTGGAATTACCAAATGACAAAGCCCGCATTGCACTGGAAAATTTATCTAAGCAAGGATTACTGGTACGAGTGGGAGATATGCATGTATACCGAAAAACAATTCAATACATTACCGAACTTATTCAACAACACTTCCAGCATAATGCAACCCTAACAGTTGCCCAACTACGTGATATGCTTAATACTTCACGGAAGGTTGCCCTACCGCTGATCGAATACCTGGATATGCATAAATATACAATCCGCGACGGAGATCTCAGGCGTCCGGGCCCGAAGTTACAATAGTTGTCAGAAAAAACTTTATTTTAATATGCATATTGACAGCATAACATTTCATTCCTATAATAAATATAGGTTAACAGCGATGTGTTCTCCGAAAACACATATGTTCTTATATGAGGAGTGTGCCTAGGGTTCCGCGGATGCAAACGGACTGGACCGAGCGGCACAGGTGCAACGGGGCACGGCAATAGATTCAGCCTGCGCGGCGCTACACCGTTGGTATAAAAAACCCGGCGGAAGGTCCTGGAAGAGTCCGGTACTTTCTTGTTGGGTTTTAATTTTTAAATATTTCAATATAGAAAAAGAGGTGGGAAATTATGTGTAGAATAGGCGCAATAAAAAGCAAGACGCCCTTTCATCCGTCCGAGGCGTTGTTTCTAATGCTACCCCAGCAGGAAGGACATGACAATTCCGGTTTTGCCATGGTTATGCAAGACCTGGCCGGCCTGTTTGCCAAATACAAGGATAAACCATTGTTGTCATTGGCCTGTACCCAAAAAGGGGCCAAAATTGTAGAAGACTATATGGAAACAAACAACTTTAGACCGTTATTTGAATGGATACCGCGCGGCAATCGTCATCCGGAACTAGATATTAAAGCAATGCCGTATTACATATTCCGCAATTATGACTTTCCGGAATATTACAGCAATGCTTCCCAGGAAGCCAAGGATGCGCTGCTGCTAGATACCAGGCTGGCCCTTAGAGAACTGCTGGATAAGGAAAATCAAGGCTATGTATATTCTTTCTGGCCGGATGTACTAACACTAAAAGAAATTGGCGATCCACGGGATATTGCCACCTATTTTAATCTCTGGGATAAAACTGGCGATCTGATGGCAAAGAATATTATGGTTCAGTGCCGGCAAAACACAAACTATGATATTGTCCGTTATGCGGCGCACCCCTTCTTTCTGCAAGGTTATACCCTGTGTGCCAATGGCGAGAATACATTCTATACAAAAAATAAGGAATATCAAAAGTCCTTGCACCGGGGTTATATCGGCTTTGAATCTGACTCGCAGAATTTCCTGTATACTCTTCATTATGTATTGCACGAACTAAAGTGGCCAATCAAATATTATAAACATGTTATTACGCCGCTGCCGTTTGAAGAGATTGAAAGACGTCCGGACAAAGCTCAACTTACAGCTATTCGGCAAACCTTAGCCCATTTGGAAATTAATGGTCCTAATACGATAATATCCATGCTGCCGGATGGCAGCTTCATGACCTGCTGTGATTCCAAGAAATTGCGTCCTGTAGTTATCGGCGGTGATGAGAATACCATGGCAATCTCATCGGAAGTATGCGGACTGAATGTTATTTTGCCAAATCGTAATAAAGAATTGGATGTTTATCCTAACGAGCGGGAAGTTGTCGTTATTACGCCGGAAATGGAGGTGCAACGATGGAAACAGTAAGAACCCAGGATGTAACAATCAATGATTTGCCATGGAAAATTGCTTATTCAACAGAACGCTGCACCATGTGCGGCAGTTGTGTTGCCACATGTACCTTTAATGCCATTGAAGCGGCTATCGAACGGCGCTCGCTGACTATCTCCACCGGACACCAGCCTGATCCTACCCAACAGCATAAGGCAGTGCCTGTGATCAGGCAAAAGAGCGGAACAGCCAATGCTTGCGTGGGTTGCGGGATGTGCGAAAAGGTTTGTCCTAACAGCGCGATTAAACCTGTACGTAACATTGATTCCCGGTATAACCTGCTGGCCAGAGGCGGCGGCGCACCGATTAAACGCGGTGGACGTACTAACTTAAATGCCGACCGCACTTTAGATAAAATTGTCATTGGCCGTATTTCCCAAATGACTGACCCATCGCTTGATTCCGAACGGCATGCATTTGATGTTCTGGCGCCTTTTGGCCGGGTACTGCTGCCACATGAATTGCCACTAAAAGCCAATAACGGTGAACTGGAAATTACCGGTCAGGCGCCGCCTGTTAGCTGGATTTATCCTGTTATCTTCAGTGATATGTCTATAGGAGCCTTGTCCACCAGAGCATGGGAAGCCATAGCAATTGCTACCGCGTATCTTAATGAGAAGTATCACCTGCCGGTGAGAATGTGTTCCGGTGAAGGCGGTATGCCTGTCAAATTGATGGAATCCGATCATCTGAAATATATGATTCTCCAAATTGCTTCAGGGCATTTCGGCTGGAACCGCATAATAAAGGCCATACCAAAAATGAAGGTTGATCCTGCTGGAATTTTGATAAAAATAGGCCAAGGGGCAAAACCGGGTGATGGCGGATTACTGCCTGCCGCTAAAGTCGCTGAGCATGTTCAGGCCATACGCGGTGTGCCTAAGGCCGATTTGTTGTCTCCTCCTAACCATCAGGGCTTGTATTCAATTGAAGAATCAGTACAAAAGATGTTTATGTCTATGAATGCTGCCTTTAAATTCCGTGTACCAGTAGCCATAAAATGTGCTGCTTCCGCTACTTCGGTCTCTGTATACAACAATCTTCTGCGTGACCCATATAAAATATGCGGCGGTTTCTTCATTGACGGCATTCAGGGCGGAACAGGGGCGGCTAACGAAGTATCCCTTGATCATACCGGTCATCATATTGTATCTAAAACCCGTGAATGTTATCTCGCGGCAGTTAAACAGGGCCGCCAAGGGCAGATTCCCCTGTGGGCTGGCGGCGGGGTGGGCCTGACAGGTAATGCTGCGGCAGACGCCTTTAAAATGATTTGTCTGGGTGCCAACGGCATCTTTATGGGTAAGATTCTTGTGCAGCTAATCGGTTGTGTAGGCAACGAGAATAGCCGCTGCAATGCCTGTAATACAGGCAAATGTCCAACAGGCATTTGTACACAGGACCCACGGCTGGTTAAGCGTCTTGACATAGATAAAGCTGCCCAGAATATTGTGGATTATATGCTTGCTCTGGACAGTGAATTAAGAAAAATGATGGCACCAATCGGCAACAGTTCATTACCGGTGGGACGTTCGGATGCTTTGGTGACTACTGATCATGCTATTGCCGAAAAACTGGCCATCCAGTATGTATGTTAGGTATGAGGGGAGGGAAGCAGTATGTTTAAAATAAATACTATTGACGGAAACACGCGTATGTCCACCCAAGACCTCCTGCAGGGCATTAATGAAGCATTGCTAAAGGGTGAGACAGAGTTTAGCATTGAAGCATCAGGTCAGCATGACATCGGCGGACCGCTTTGGCATCCGGAAGGAAAACCTTTGAAATTTTATGTAACTAATCCAGGCCAGCGGGTAGGTTCAATGTGTCTGGAGGGTACCGAAATAATTGTCGAAGGCTCTGCATCTGCTGACGTTGGCTGGCTGAATGCCGGCGGCAAGATCGTTGTTAAAGGTGACGGCGGGGACACAACCGCGCACTGCGCAGCGGCGGGAAGTATATTTGTTGGCGGCCGGGCAGGCACCCGTTCCGGCTCGCTGATGAAACATGATCCGCTCTACGATCCGCCGGAATTTTGGGTACTGAAAAATTGCGGCAGCTTTTCCTTTGAGTTTATGTCGGGTGGCATTGCCGTAGTCTGCGGGTATGACAGCGAGCAATTTGAATCGGTGCTTGGTGCCCGTTCCTGTGTAGGCATGGTTGGCGGTACCCTGTACTTCAGAGGTGCGGCTTCAGGTATTTCCCCGAAAGACGTTAAAGTATTGCCACTGGAGAGCCAAGACATCGCTTACCTTGACGGTAAAATGGATGAATTCCTGGCATCTATTGGTCGCCCGGATTTAAGGGCTGAATTAAGCAAATGGAATGAATGGCAAAAAGTTGTGCCGCTTACTTATGACGAACGGCCGAAAAAGGCCAATGTTAATATTTTTGCTTTCAGGACAACTAATTGGGTAGAAGGCGGTATTTTTAACGACGTATGTAATGACGACTTTATTGTCAAGGGTCTGATCAATACAGATCTATACCGATTAAGGGTGCCTGTTTGGGAGAATGCCCAGTTTGCCGCTCCCTGCGAATTTAACTGCCCGGCGTCCATACCCAGTCAGCAGCGTTTTAACTTGCTGCGCGAAGGAAAAATTGCCGAAGCTTATAAATTAGTGCTTGAGTATACTCCTTTTCCCGGTTCGGTATGCGGTTCAGTCTGCCCCAACCTATGCATGGACGACTGTACACGCAAAAACATTGACATATCTGCCCAAATTGGGCAGCTTGGCACTTATTCCATTGATATTACCCTACCTGCGCCTACCGCTAAAACTGGAAAAAAAGTCAGCGTTATCGGTGGCGGTGCGGCTGGTCTTTCCGCTGCCTGGCAGCTTAGCCGCATGGGGCACGATGTGACTGTTTTTGAAGCAGACGCTAAAATGGGCGGAAAAATGGAACAGGCTATTCCACGGTCTCGCTTACCGCAAGAGATATTGACCAAAGAAATTCAGCGTATCAAAGATATGGGAGTAACATTTATACCCAATACAAAAATAGATAAAGCCAAGTTTGCCGAGATAAAAGAAACTGCCGACGCTGTAGTTATTGCTACAGGCGGGCATATTGCCCGGATACTACCCTTACCGGGAAGTGAACGGCTGATAAAGGGCCTGGACTTCTTAAAGGCCATCAACCGGGGGGAACGGCCTAAAGTCGGCAAAAAGGTAATTGTTATTGGCTGCGGCAACTCTGGCATGGATGTGGCAACAGGCGCATATCAAATGGGCGCCGAAGAAGTAATTTGTATCGATGTACAGCGCCCGGCAGCAGACGTCAAAGAAATTGCCCATGTAGAAAAAATGGGCGGTAAGATTTTATGGCCGGTATTCACAAAAGAAATAACCGCCGAGGGGATTATTACCCGGGCGGGGGAATTGATTAAAGGTGATAACGTAATCATCAGCATCGGTGAAGATCCGGAATTGGACTTTTTACCGGCGGATATTGCGGTTGAACGGGGCTACTTAAAGTCTGGTGCAGATTGCCGTGTTGCCGAAGGTGTTTATACTGCCGGCGATACAATTCAGCCAGGCCGGTTGGTAGACGCTATTGGCACAGCCAACCAGGCAGCTTTGGCAGTTGACGTGTATTTACGCGGGTCAGAGGCTGCAATGGCAGTACCTGAAGCTAAAAAGCAAATACCGGCATCCAGGTTGAGTACGGCATATTTCAAAAAATGTCACACTTGTGACGTCCCGCAACAAGCCCAAGAAGACTACAACCGTTGTATAAGCTGCGGAACTTGTCGTGATTGTCATATGTGCTATAAATCCTGCCCGGAAAATGCTATTTCCCGCAGGATGACGGATGATGGCAGCTATGAATATATTTCCGACCCACAGAAATGTATCGGATGCGGCATTTGTGCCGGCATATGCCCGTGTGGCATCTGGGCCATGTATAACAATGGTGAGCCAATAAATATGTATAAGGTATATGAACGTCGTTAAAATATAATTTTGCCCAAACCTGACATGAGAATGTTGTATACAATCTCATGTCAGGTTTTCTTATGTTCCATATAGTGTATTATATAAATAGTATGATCTCAGTAAGACACTTTATACGGGGGAGGCGGCAAAATGAGCAAAAAGATTAAACTGGGTATTTGCCAATTGGCAGTAGTAGAAGATAAACTGGCAAATATTAAAAAAGCGGAAGAAATGGTGGGGAAGGCGGCGTTGGATGGCTGCCAGCTGGCAGTACTTCCGGAGATGTTTAATTGCCCGTATCAGTCGGAACTGTTTCCATTATTCGCAGAGACCTGGCCTGAGGGAAATACCATGCAGAGTCTGTCCAAACTGGCGGCAAGAGAAAAAATAATACTTGTTGGCGGGTCAATACCCGAGAGGGGATCAGATGGCAGGATTTATAATACAAGCTTTATCTTTGACCAATCGGGACGGCTTTTAGGCCGGCACAGAAAGGTACATTTGTTTGATGTAGACATTAAAGGAGGAACTGTATTCAGGGAGTCGGACACTCTGACGGCGGGTAGTGAGATAACGGTAGTCGGTGCTTTAGATATAACGATGGGAATTGGCGTTTGCTATGACATCCGTTTTGTGGAAATATCCCGGGCAATGGTTCTCACCGGAGCAAAAGTGTTAATTTTTCCTGCAGCGTTTGGTCCCGTTACCGGGCCGGCTCATTGGGAATTATTAATAAGATCCCGGGCACTTGACAACCAGGCTTTTGTTGTAGGCGCAGCACCGGCCAGAACCCCGGGAGCGGAATACCAGGCATATGGGCATTCAATGGTAGTTGATCCATGGGGGCGAGTGCTTATTTGCACTGGTGATCAGGAAACAGTACTAACAGTAGAAATAGATCTTGATGTCATTGATAAGGTACGGGAAGAATTGCCGATCTTACGTCACCGGCGTAGCGACGTATATCAGAGAAGATTACTGCGGAATGCAGATTGAAGAGTTTGTACCGTGAGAGAGACAGCCATTTTTATAATTTCGACAAAGGAAAAACGGTAAAATGGTTGGCATAAGGAGCCGGATTTACCAGCCAAATAATAGTAAGAATATTTGAAAAATGTACACCATGCATGAGCAAAAATAGATTTAGGAGCATGAGAACATACAAAAGTACACTACTAAAGGACAAAAACGAAAAAGTACACTAAAAATATTGTTGACAGAGTATATAAGCAAGCATATAATAATGTCCGTAGACAACTATACATAAGGCATGAACTTGGAACCGGCCAATTGTGCAAATGTGTAACTTGCAAACATACTGCCATGATGGTGCACAATTTATATGTGAGCGGCGGAGCACCAAATGGATAAAATGGCCGAAACCTCATTACCTGCGGTATTTGTCCTAAGTACTGCTGTAATGTAAGCTTAGAGGAGGGATGTGTCTACTTTAAAGTAGTTAATCTTACATAAAATGCATATTTATGATGAGGGGGAAAAGAAATGTCGAAAAAGTGGTTATCATTTTTAGGAGTAATTGTTGCTGTGGCTATGCTGGCCACATTAGTTGCCGGTTGCGGCGGCGCCGGTAAGAGTGATTCCAAAGAAATCAAGATAGGCGGCAATTTCGAGCTAACCGGCGGTATTGCCAATTTTGGCAAGCAAACTGTTAATGGTATTCAGCTGGCTTTCAAAGAAGCCAATGCAGCCGGCGGTGTACTTGGAAAACAACTTACTCTGGTGCTGGCCGACAACAAATCGGAGCCATCTGAGGCTACCAATGCTATCACCAAACTTATTACCCAGGATAAAGTTGTTGCTGTTCTTGGCCCTGTAGCCAGTTCTAATGTGCTGGCAACTTTACAGGTAGGTCAGGATAACAAAATTCCCGTTATCACAGCTACAGGTACTAATACTAAAATTACCGTTGAAAATGATAAAGTAAGACCCTATGCTTTCCGTACATGTTTTATTGACCCTTTCCAGGGAACTGTTATGGCTAATTTTGCGACTAAGTCTTTAAATGCCAAAACTGCCGTAATTTATATTGATAATAGCTCAGACTATTCCAAAGGATTAGCCGATTCCTTCGAAGCAGCCTTTACCAAGAACGGCGGCCAGGTACTTTCCAGAGAGGCCTTTTTACAGAAAGACCAGGATTTTAAAGCTACCTTAACCAAGATTAAAGGCCTGAATCCTGATGTTATTTTCCTTCCCGCCTATTATGAAGAAGTTGGTAAGATTAATAAACAAGCCCGTGAACTTGGTATTACCGGTCCGATGTTAGGCACAGACGGCTGGGATGATCCCAAATTAGCCGAAATTGCCGGACCGGCAGCATTAAACAATGGTTTCTTCAGCAACCACTATTCACCTGAAGATACTGATCCGCGAGTAGTAAAATTTGTTGAAAGCTACAAAAAAGAATATGGTCAGGAGCCTAGCGCACTGGCAGCACTTGGCTATGATTCAGCGCTAATGCTGATTGACGCTATTAAGCGCGCTAACAGCACTGATCCGCAAAAAATCAGAGATGCTCTGGAACAAACTAAAGATCTTCAAGTGGTAACAGGTATTATTTCCCTTGATTCCAGTCATAACCCGGTTAAGAGTGCTGTTGTTATCGAAATGAAAGATGGCAAGCAAGTATTCAAAGAAAAAGTTAATCCTTAATCTGCAGACGATTTTTAACAGGGGTAAGCATAAATCTTACCCCTGTTTTAACGGAAGTGTAAATCTGGCTTAGTTATCCGGCATAGTATTATATACAGTCAATTCTGTTTAGGCTCAGGATAGCTATTTAAATGAGGGGATAAGGCTCCGGTCTTATCCCTTTTATACCGGTTTATATATTTTGGATCAGAATTAATGATTTTTCGGGAGAAGTCAGTGATTGATTTCTGCAACGGAGCCGGAAAGTGACTTAATTTCTTCATAGCTGGAAAATCGCGGTTTTTCTATACTGTGTTTTATACAAAAATGGGACCTTAAAAAACGTTATTAACTATTGACAGTGATGTATGGATGTCTTTATAATATACACTGTGAGAGAAATATATCTTTTACAGTGGACAAAGCAGTCCACAAGGATAGCTGCTGCAGTGTGAAAGACTGGTGCCATATATCGGTTGCCAGTCTTATTTATTTGCATAGGGTATCCTGCCCAATACAGTAAAAGTTAGGAAGTGATACTTACTAGCAGGTAAATAATCAGGGCGGCGTGGCTCATTTTTGAAAAATATGTATTAATGGGAGGATAGAAGGCATGGATGGGTCATCATTTACTCATCAATTCATTCAGCAATTGATTAACGGTATATCGCTGGGCAGTATTTATGCGCTGATTGCCTTAGGGTATACCATGGTGTATGGTATCATTAAGCTTATCAACTTTGCCCATGGCGATATTTATATGGTAGGCGCTTATGTGGGATATTTTGCTACCAGTGTACTTAAAATATCATTTTTCCCTGCTTTGCTGCTGGCTATGGCAGTGGCGGGCTTATTTGGGATGATTATTGAACGGACAGCCTACCGGCCGCTGAGGAACGCTCCGAAAATTGCGGTTCTAATAACTGCTATCGGTGTTTCACTTTTTCTGGAATATGGCGGCATGTTGCTGGTTACGCCGCAACCACGTACTTTCCCTAATATTTTCCCTTCAGCGACTTATAATATTTGGGGTATAGTGCTTAACAACCAGCAAATAGTTATCCTGGCAGTAGCATTATTCCTGATGATTATCCTTACCTATGTTGTAAATAAAACGAAAATTGGTAAGGCTATGCGGGCAGTTTCTTTTGACAATGATGCAGCCCGTTTAATGGGAATAGATGTTGACCGGGTTATATCATTTACTTTTGGCATTGGATCGGCACTGGCTGCTGCAGCCGGTGTGCTGGTCGGCGTTTATTATAACTCAATTGACCCGCTGATGGGTATTATGCCTGGCTTGAAAGCTTTTGTCGCTGCCGTTCTGGGGGGGATTGGCGTTATTCCCGGTGCGATGCTGGGCGGGGTTCTTATGGGTGTTATCGAGTCGCTTGTCAGTGGTTTCATTTCTTCCACATTCCGTGATGCGGCGGCATTTGGTCTCTTAATTCTTATTTTGCTGTTCAAACCGGCAGGTTTGCTTGGCAAAAATGTGCGTGAGAAAGTGTAGGTGGCCGGCATGAAAGAAATAACCAAAAAAGATTTAATGACACTGGGCGCATGTCTGGCTTTATATGCCGTCGCACAAGCCTTAATTATGTTCGATGTTATCGGGCCTTTCTGGCAGCTAAACCTGGTGCTGATTTGTATTAACATTATTTTGTCTGCCAGTTTAAATTTAATAAACGGATTTACCGGACAATTCTCTATCGGGCATGCTGGCTTTATGGCAATCGGAGCTTATCTCGGAGCGGTGCTGACCGTAAAAATGCAGTTGCCCTTCATTGCTGCTTTAGCAGGCGGTGCGGTTGCTGCGGGTCTGCTGGGATTTTTGATTGGCCTGCCGACGCTGCGCTTGTCCGGGGATTACCTCGCGATTGCCACCTTAGGCCTGGGGGAGATTATTCGCATAACGATTCTTAATATTCCTTATGTCGGTGGTGCCTCCGGTTTCATGGGTATTCCCCGCTATACCAACTTTACCTGGGCTTTTCTGTTAATGGTGTTTACGCTGTTCTTTATTAAGAACCTGATAAATTCTACCCATGGACGAGCCTGCATTTCGGTACGGGAAAATGAGATTGCTGCCGAGGCCATGGGTGTGGACACCACCAAATATAAAGTGCTTGCATTTACAATCGGTGCGTCTTTTGCCGGTATGGCAGGCGTGTTATTTTCCCATTATTTTTATATTGCCCATCCGGCATCCTTTACCTTCATGAAGTCTTTTGACCTGTTGACCATGGTTGTGTTAGGCGGTCTGGGCAGTTTGAGCGGTTCAATAACCGGCGCGATTTTATTAACATTCATTTCAGCGGCGCTGGCAAGCTATCCTGAATGGCGGATGGTTATCTATTCCCTGTTGTTGATAATACTAATGCTGTACCGTCCGCAAGGCCTGTTCGGCAATAAAGAACTTAGCTTAAAAATGTTCGGCGGGTTGATGGGAGGTGGCAAACGTGGCACTGCTAAAGGCGAATAAGTTATCGAAAGTTTTCGGCGGCTTACGTGCTGTATCCAACTTTGATATTGAGATTAATCAGGGTGAACTGATAGGCCTGATCGGTCCCAATGGTGCAGGAAAAACCACGGCATTTAACCTATTGACCGGCGTATATGAACCGACCGAAGGCACGATTGAGTTTGACGGAAAGAATATAGTTGGGTTGAAGCCTTACCAAATTACCCAACGCGGCATTGCCCGCACATTCCAAAATATCCGCCTGTTTGCCAATCTGACGGTGCTGGATAACGTAAAGATTGCTTATCATTTTCATGTAAAGTACGGCCTGATTGAGTCAGTATTTCGTTTTGGGCGGTATCACCGTGAAGAAGAGGAACTGGAACAAAAAGCCATCCATTTCCTGGAGATATTTAACTTGGCGGACAAGAAAGATGAAATTGCCAAAAATCTGCCATACGGCGAACAGCGACGTCTGGAAATTGCCCGGGCATTGGCTGCAGAGCCCAAACTGCTGTTGCTGGATGAACCGGCCGCCGGTATGAATCCCCAGGAGACGCAACAGTTAATGCAGATGATCCGCTGGATCCGCAAAGAATTTAATCTGACCATTCTTCTCATTGAACATGATATGAGTCTGGTTATGGGTGTTTGTGAGCGGATTTATGTACTGGATTATGGCAGCATCATTGCGCACGGCACCCCCAATGAAATTAAGAATAACCCACGGGTTATCGAGGCCTACCTCGGGGAGGAGGTACACTAATGCTGAAAATAGAAGATATTAATGTATATTACGGCGCTATTCATGCTTTAAAAGGCATTAGCGTAGCGGTAACCGAAGGGGAGATTGTCACACTTATCGGTGCTAACGGCGCAGGGAAAAGCACCATATTAAGAACAGTGTCAGGCCTGCTCCGCCCTAAAACCGGACAGATACTGTTTGAGGGTAAAAATATTGCTAGTGTCGCTGCGCAGCAAATTGTTAAATTGGGAATTTCGCAAGTACCGGAAGGACGTCGAATTTTTGCCAATATGACAGTTTTGGAGAATCTTGAGCTTGGTGCCTATGTCCGAAATGATAGCCAAGGTATCAAAGAAGACATGGACAAGGTGTTTAACCGTTTTCCTCGTTTAGCTGAGCGCCGCGCCCAGGTAGCCGGAACGCTAAGCGGCGGTGAACAGCAAATGCTGGCTATGGGAAGGGCGTTAATGAGCCGTCCGCGCCTTTTGCTGCTGGACGAGCCATCGATGGGACTTGCCCCGCTCTTGGTAAAGGAAATTTTCTCAATTATTCAAGAAATTAATGCTACCGGCACCACCATTCTGCTGGTGGAGCAGAATGCGCATATGGCTTTATCTATAGCAAATAAAGCCTATGTCTTGGAAACCGGCCGCATCACTTTGTCCGGTCCGGCAAAAGAACTCGCAGAAAGCGAGGAAGTGCGCAAGGCGTATTTAGGTGGATAGGCAGAATTGCTGCTGTTCATTTAAAGTCGCAGATATTGTATAGTATATAGAATGCATTAAAGATTGCAATCGGCAGAAAGGGGGGACGGGACTCTAGCACTTGCGACAGATGGCAGCGAAATCCCGTCCCCACCTTTCTGCCAGACCGGCTAGATTGTTTCTAATTCTTTAGTGCGTTATATATAGAAGTGAGAAAATACAGTTTGATTGGAGCGATGGATTATGTTTGTAGCCCAGCGTATGACAACCAACCCTATTACTATCACCTCGAATATGCCAATAACTGATGCAATGCAAATAATGCGGGAGCATAAATTCCGCCGCCTGCCGGTAGTGGATAACGGCAAGCTGATAGGCATCATTACTGACCGGGATTTACGGGAAGCTTCACCATCTGCTGCAACGTCGTTATCTATTTTTGAACTCAATTATTTGTTGGCCAAAATGCAAGTTAAGGATGTTATGCAGAAAAAGGTAATAACCGTCAATGCGTATGCCGTTATTGAAGAGGCTGCCTTGTTAATGTACAACCATAAAATTGGTGGCCTAATTGTGGTTGATACCGACGGAAAACCTATCGGGATAATTACAGAAACAGATATTTTTAAATGTTTTGTCGATGTTATGGGACTTCCAAAAGGTAAAACACGGCTGACAATCGCAGCTGATGATAAGATTGGTGTAGTGCATGACATCACCGGGGTGTTTGCCGATTTGGGCATTAATATCGGTAGTATGGTATCTTACAGCTCGGATGCTGACAAGTTTGAATTAGTAATTAGAGCTGACATAAAAGATGTAACTGAGCTAAAAGCACGGCTGGCTGAAAAGGGTTATCCTGTACAACATGTTGTGCAAATTGGTTAAAAAACGAGGCTTTAAACTGGCGTACTCTGGTTAGAGTACGCCAGTTGTGTTAAAGGGTGAACGTTACGATTATGATATTAGCTTGACCGGAGTAATTTGTCGATTATACGGGAATTTCAGCAGGAAAAGTTCATTTGGCGACGAATAGATTACTGGGTTAAACCGCAATTAATTGTCCTGGTGGGTAAGTATGTATATGTGGGTGATATCATGAATATGAATGAGGACCTTGAAGCACTGCTGAAGCGGTATACCCGGGATCTGATCGCAAGCGAACAACGATTTTGCGATATTGTGGAAAATATCTCCGACGCAGTTATTATTGTTGATTGTACCAGAATGGTGCGCCTTGCCAATCCCGCCGCGACAAAGCTGTTCTCCTGCCGGGAAGAAGATTTTGTAGGGCAGCAATTTGCTTATCCGCTAATTACGGGAGAAACCAGAAAGGTGAATATATCCGGCTGTAACCAGCCTGCCCGTGTTTGCGAAATGAAAGCATTGCCAACAGTATGGGAATTAGTGAAAGCTTATATAATAATTATGAGGGATATAACCGAAAGCAGAATGCTTGGGGAACGGATCGAGCACTTAACCTATTATGATTGTGTTACCGGACTGCCCAACCGGCGGCTGTTCATGGAGCATTTATGCAGACTCTTGGCGAATTTCGGCAGTCACGGACAGTTGCTTGCCGTATTATATATTAATCTAGTACGGTTTAAGGTGATTAATGATACATTCGGATATACTACCGGTACAGAACTGCTGCAAGGGATCGGTAAAAGGTTGATAAACTGTGTTGGGGTAGCAGATATGGTAGCTTGCCTGGGTGGCGATGAATTTGCAGTATTGCTGTCGGAATCAGCCCACATGGAAGAGGTTGTCAGGATGGTGGCTAAGATTCAGGAAACAATAAATCAGCCCTGGATTTTAAATTGTCATGAAGTCCGCATGACTGCCTGTATTGGAATTGCATTTTTTCCAGATGACGGAGAGGACGCAGAACAATTGTTGCAGAATGCTCATACTGCTATGTACCGGGGTAAGGACGAATCACGTTATACTTGTCAGTTCTATACTCCCGCTATGAATAAAAGAGCGCTGGAATGCTTGGAAATGGAAAATAATCTACGGCGGGCGTTGGAGCGGCAGGAATTTGTAATATATTATCAGCCACAAGTTAATGCAAATGACGGCAGTCTAATAGGGGTAGAAGCGTTGCTGCGTTGGCAGCATCCGGAAAAAGGGATGATCTATCCGGGTGAGTTTATTCCGGTTGCGGAAGAGACAGGACTGATTATCCCCATTGGCGAATGGGTACTGCGTACTGCCTGCGCGCAAAATAAAGCGTGGCAGGTGGCCGGTTTTCCGCCGATGCGGGTGGCGGTAAATCTTTCCGCACGCCAGTTTCAGCAACACAATTTGTTGGAAATGGTTGTACTGGCGCTGCAAGAGACAGGACTTGAACCACAGTGGCTCGAATTGGAAATTACCGAAACGATTGCCATGCATGATATTGAATTTACCAAAAAAATTTTGTTTGAACTACAAAAAATGGGTGTACATATTTCGCTGGATGATTTCGGAATTGGTTTCTGTTCTTTAAACTATCTTAAGAATTTTCCGATAAAAACACTGAAAATTGACAAATCTTTTGTCAATGGTATTACGACAGACTTTTATGATGAAGCAATTGTTAAGACAATTACTTCTTTGGCGCATAATCTGAAGCTTAGAGTTATTGCGGAAGGCGTGGAAACAGAAGAGCAGCTTGAGTTTCTGAAGAATCGGGAATGCCTGGAAGTTCAGGGTTATCTATTTAGCAGGCCGGTGCCTGCTGACAAAATAGTAAAAGATTATCGTGAGAAAAAAGAAACAACAAAGGGGTAATAATATTGTGGTATTCTGGTATAAAAAAATCAATATTTATTATTAGCACCGCCATGGTAATTGTAGCGGTAAATTTCGCAGCATTAGGCTGCGCAGGCGGAATGTTTGCCCCTAAGCCATATAAAGAAACTCAGTTTCTGATGGATACTATTATCGAAATAACTGCCTACGGGCCCAATGCCGAGGAGGCAGTCAAGGCGGCTTTTACTGAATTTAAGCGCCTGCATGATATTACGAACAACTTTGACGCTAACAGTCAGGTAGCGAAAGTCAACCAAATGGCCGGTAGGGAGAAAGTTGTGGTTGATCCGGATTTCATACTGATGGTCAAGCGCTCAAATGAGTTGTCAGATAAACTGGATGGCGTATTTGATGTCACTATTGGACCATTAACTGATTTATGGGGTATTGGCCGCAAAGGAGAATATGTGCCCAGTCAGGCCGATATTGCCAAGCGGCTGCCTTTGGTTAATTACCGGCTAGTAGAGATTGATCCCGCCAACAACACGGTATATTTGCCTAAAGCCGGTATGATGCTGGATCTTGGCGGCATTGCCAAAGGCTACGCCACTGATAAGGCTATCGAAGCTCTCAAATCTAACGGCGTAAAATCAGCATTAATTAATGCCGGCGGTGATGTCAGGGTAATTGGCCTCAAGCCTGACGGCAAACCCTGGCGGATTGGTGTGCAGGATCCACGCAACCCTGATGGAATTAGTGCCAAGCTGGAATTGACCGACTGGGATACTATGGAGACATCAGGTGATTATCAACGTTATTTTATCAAAGACGGTGTACGCTATTCTCATATCCTTGATCCCCGCACCGGCTGGCAGCCTAAAGAAGTATCAAGTGTTACCATGGTGATGAACAATTCCGGGGACGGTGATATTCTCGGTACTGCAATTTTTGTATTAGGGGTGGACAAAGGACTGGAGTTATTGAAGCAGTTCCCTGGCAATGAGGCAATTGTTGTTACGATTGACGGCCGGATTATTGTAACTCCGGGATTAGAAGGTAAGGTGGAAATTGGTAAAGAGAAAGGATGAGAAAAAAATAACAAACTTCTTGCAAAGTGATTTTTGGTATAGTATAATAACGATAAACAAGCCTCTGAAGAGGCGCGTAGTTTAAAAAACCATGCAATAGTCATGGTGGCAAAATGATATATTTGGCGAAATGTCCACGAAGGGCGGTAAGGGTTTGGCGAAGAGCTTTATTTTACCGTATTTTGTGGATTTTTATTTTCTGATTCAGAACTTATATCTTTTCAGGATAGTCTAAGCAAAAGTAATTTCCGCACCGTTTCGCAAACTGCATTTTCTATAGGAGGATTTTTATGCATATTCCTGACGGCTACCTTAGTCCATCAACTTGTCTAACCTTGGGGGGTATTATGCTGCCGGTATGGTACAAGGCCTCAAAGGCTGTGAAAAAAAGTGTCGATGTGGCCAGAATTCCCTTTATGGCGATGGGAGCGGTATTTGCCTTTTTAATAATGATGTTTAATATACCTGTTCCGAACGGTACTACCGCCCACGCCGTAGGCAGTGTATTGCTGGCAGTCACCCTCGGACCATGGACCGCAGTCATTGCTGTCAGTGTGGCGTTGTTTATTCAGGCCGCTCTTTTTGGCGATGGCGGAATGCTGGCTTTTGGGGTTAATGCATTTAATATGGCATTTATTATGCCCTTTGCCGGTTATTATACTTACCGGTTAGCAGCTGGGAATACAGCTGCCGGTTCTTTTCGATCTGTCCTGGCTGCCGGAATCGGGGGATATGTGGGATTAAACATGGCTGCGTTAGCCGCCGCCGTGGAGTTCGGTATTCAACCGTTGTTATTTGTGGCGGCTGACGGTACTCCCTTATACTGTCCTTACGGACTTTCTGTGGCAATACCTGCAATGATGGCGGCACATTTGCTGGTTGCGGGCTTTGTGGAAGGAGCGGTTACTGCACTCGCGCTCAAGTTTGTCTGGAAAACGTCACCTGAGATTCTATCAGGCGAAATTTGTAGACACAAATAAGGAGTGAAATATATGTATCGTCGTTATTGGCTGGTATTTGCAATTCTGATATTAGTAACTCCCCTTGGCCTGCTGGCTGAAGGCACTGCCTGGGGAGAATGGGGGTCGGATGACCTTAGTGCTGTTTTAGGGTATGTTCCCCAGGGAATTGCCCAGGCTGATTCATGGTGGAAAGCGGCTTTCCCTGACTACAGCGTAAAGTTTCTCGGTCAGGGACTGATGGCTGATCAATTGGGATATATAATTTCGGCAGCTTTGGGCTCTGTCTTAATATATGCTGCGGTGTTGGTCTATGGCAGAATAGTCGCCAAGACTAATATAAAATAGCGATAAGATCCAAATCTTCCGACAAGCTTCTTTGAAATTAGGGTAGCGTGTTTTTTGAAATACGCTCTATTAAGGTGAGGATGATTATATGAATACCCAATTGCCTGCCTGGCTAAAGGCAACGGAATGCCGCGATTTACCGTCTACTCCCGCGAAGTGGCGGAGAGCTGATTATTTGGAAAAGACACTGGCTGATATCCATAATGTAATGGCTGAGGATATGTATCAGTCCGGTTTGGTTAACAGCGGCGGTATACTGCAACGTCTGGAGCCGCGGGTCAAAGTTATGGGGATTGCCTTGCTGTTGTTGACGGTTGCTTTGACAAGGAGTTTGGGATCATTACTGGCAATGCATTGTTTGCTGGTGTTGTCCGCTTTATGGTCAGGCATGGGATTGGTCGCGTATCTAAAGAGGGTATGGGGGCCGGCTTTACTATTTGCTGGACTGGCCATGCTACCGGGGGTAATTAATTGGGTGACGCCGGGAGAAGCGGCGTTCACAATTTATCAGGGATTATCCTGGCATTTAGGTCCGCTTGCTTTGCCGGCAGTACTGACAGTGACAAAACAGGGGTTGTCTGCTGCCTGTTTTGTGCTGCTGCGGGCTGCGGCCTCCTTGGGATTGGTCGCCCTGCTGGTAAAAACGACCAGGTGGGCAGTGCTTACTAAGGCCCTAGGGATATTTGGTTTGACACAGGTGTTTGTAATGGTGTTGGATTTAACATACCGGTATCTGTTTTTATTTTTGCTACTGCTAACCGACTATTTACTGGGACGTAGAAGCCGCCTGGTAGGTTTGGAGCGGCATCACGGCATAATGGCCTGGATAGGAGGGGCCCTGGCCGGATTTTTCCGCATGGTATGGGAGTACAGCCAGGAAATTAGTGCTGCTATGCAGGCCCGCGGGTATACCGGGGAAAATCATCAGGTCCTTGCAGCCCGTGTCGGTACACTTGATGTTTGCTTTTTAAGTGTTGTGGTAATAATATGTATCGGTATGTGGGGAGGCGCTCCGTTTGTCGGAACTTTCGGTTTTTGAACTGAATAATATATCTTATAATTACCGTCCGGGTGAACCGGCACTGGAAAGTATCAATTTGACCGTTGGCGCCGGCGAACAACTTGTTCTGTTAGGTCCGAACGGTTGTGGTAAATCGACGTTGCAAAAGGTGCTGGCCGGTTTAATATTTCCCACTGGCGGCCGGTTTGCTGCCTTTGGCAGTGAGATTACAGCGGTCCGGATGCGGGATAAAACTTTTGCGGCAATTTTCCGGCGCAAGGTAGGGTTTGTTTTTCAAAATTCGGATGTGCAGATCTTCTGCGCCAGCGTAGTGGATGAAGTCATGTTTGGTCCGCAGGCTATGGGTATGCCGTTGGAACAAGCAAGGGCGCGGGCGGAAGAATTACTTGAATTTGTAGGTATTAGTCATTTGGCAGACCGCCTGCCGCATCATCTGAGTGGTGGGGAGAAGAAAAAGGTAGCTATTGCTGCAGTTTTGGCAGTCAATCCTGAAGTGATAATTCTGGACGAACCGACTAACGGATTGGATCCGAAAACACAGCGATGGATGATCAACACACTGAACCAACTTAACAGTCACGGTAAAACTATTATTACCGCCACTCACCATCTTGATTTGGTGCCTGAGCTTGCACACCGGGTAGTGGTTGTAGGGGAAAATCATACGATTATTGCCGACGGCCAACCGGAAGAAATTCTGGCAGACAGGGATTTGCTACTTTCGGCAAATTTAATTGATGAACGGTATCATGTGCACTTGCATGGTAAGCATGGCCATGTACATGTACATCAGGGGGAATAGAAAATTGATCAGCCCTGAACAATTCCGCAAAGAATTAACGGAGTGTTTGTCACGGCGGAAAAAC
Source organism: Bacillota bacterium (assembly GCA_023434855.1). The sequence goes on from JAEYSJ010000146.1 coordinate 29,394, forward strand.
GAGAACGTGACAAGAATTAATAACGACTATTTCCAGGCTGCAGTCCTAGTTCCTTTAGTATTGTCTGATGGTAAGCTATCGCTGCTGTTTGAGGTGCGATCGTCGCAGCTTGCCTGGCAGCCTGGGGAAATATGCTTTCCGGGCGGGCATATCGAACAATCTGACGACGGCCCTGCGGCGGCGGCTGTGCGGGAAACATTGGAGGAACTTGGTCTGGCGCCATCCAAAATAAATGTTTTGGGGGCGCTTGATGTATATATCGGCCCGATTGGGGTGATGCTGTATCCATTCGTTGGATATCTTACCGACATTAAGGCCGTCAGTCCAAATAGCGGTGAAGTAGCAGAGATTTTTACTGTGCCGTTGGATTACCTATTAGCTATTCAGCCGCAAATAGCGCATATGGAGATGGGAACAAGGCCGTTGGCTGATTTTCCCTTTAAACTTGTGCCTGGCTATCATGCCGGTTGGAAGCGACGCAGCACCTATCAGGTATTCTTTTACCAATACGGGCCATATGTTATTTGGGGATTAACAGCGCAAGTGTTGTACAACTTTTTGACCTTTTGTCAAGAATTTAAAAAAGTATGATAATATAAAAAGCCCTCTATAGCAGAGGGCTTGGCTTTTATACACCGGGTAGACTTGCAATGCGCCAGGAATGGCCATGCATTGCCTGGTTGTACACTTCTGTAATGGTTTCAAATAATGTCGCACGCTTAATCGTTCGTTTTTTATTCAGCAGCGAAAATTTAAACCATCGTCCTTCACGGGAAAGTTGGTAGATAGCATTGTTGATCTCTAAAAGTACCGACTTGGTTGGTGAAACTAAAAGCGCATCTTCAAGCATTTTTACTGCGTTTCCATCAAGTGGCGGCAAAGGCGTAAGCAGTTTGTTTTCTTTGACATCCTTCAATGGTCAACACGCTCCCTTTTTCAGAATATTAAATTGTTTAATATTATTATAGCACTTTTACCATAAAAAGCGCCATTTATAATTTAACTAAATAGAACCTTATAGGCGCATAGACAAGCTGTTTGGCAAAGTAACTGGCTGTAGTTCAGTATTCTATGATATATTTACTATTATTACATTTTATACAAGAAATTAATTAAGTGTTTAGAAAACTTTACAAATAGGAAAAAGTAAAGTACAATCTGGTTAGATTAATATGAAGGCTAGGGGCGCCTTGGGCTGAGAGGAATTATCTATTCCGACCCTTTAACCTGATGTGGTTAGTACCACCGTAGGGAAGCTAAATATCATGGGATACATGAACAGGCTTGCTATGGGGGTAAGCCTGTATTTTATTAAAGTATATTTATAAGGAGTAAGTGTGATGAAGTATACTACTCAGATGGATGCTGCCAAACAGGGAATTATTACTGAACAAATGCGCGTTGTGGCCCGCAAGGAGCAAATGGAGGAAAACCGCCTGCGGGAATTAGTATCAGAAGGCAAGATTGTCATTCCCGCCAATAAGAACCATGTATGCCTGAATCCTGAAGGTGTAGGCCAAGGCATGCGAACAAAAATAAACGTAAATCTTGGTGTGTCTAAAGATTGCTGCGACCTGGACGCCGAACTGGAGAAAGCTATGGGGGCAGTAGCCCTGAAAGCAGAGGCCATAATGGATTTAAGCTGCTATGGTAAGACACGGGAGTTTCGCCGGAAATTGGTGGATGCGTGTCCGGTTATGATCGGAACGGTGCCTATGTATGATGCGGTAGGGCTCTTAGACAAAGAATTAAAAGATATTACTGCAGATGAATTTTTTAAAGTAGTAGAAACCCATGCCGAAGACGGCGTGGATTTCATGACCATTCACTGCGGTATCAACAAGGCTACTGCCCGGAAGGTCAAGGACAACAAACGTCTGACTAACATTGTGTCCCGGGGAGGATCATTGCTTTTTGCCTGGATGGAGCTCAATAACCGGGAAAATCCCTTTTTCGAGCAATACGATAGACTGCTGGACATATGTGCAAAGTATGATGTAACAATTAGCCTTGGTGACGCCTGCCGCCCCGGATCAATTAATGATTCAACCGATGCTGCCCAAATTGAAGAGTTAATCGTACTGGGTGAACTGACTAAACGAGCCTGGTCACGTAATGTACAGATAATGATTGAAGGGCCGGGGCATATGGCTATTAACGAAATTGCCGGTAATATGATGCTGCAAAAAAGGCTATGCCACGGTGCACCTTTTTATGTATTAGGTCCTATTGTTACCGATATTGCCCCAGGTTATGATCATATTACCAGTGCTATCGGCGGAGCGATTGCCGCTACCCACGGAGCCGATTTTCTGTGTTACGTAACACCTGCCGAACATTTGCGACTGCCCACACTGGAAGATGTAAAAGAAGGAATTATTGCTGCCCGGATTGCTGCACATGCTGCCGACATCGCCAAAGGAATACCCGGGTCGCGTGAATGGGATAATCAGATGAGTCAAGCCAGGGCAGATGTTAATTTTCCCCGCATGCTTGAACTGGCCATCGACCCGGAAAAAGCGCAACGCTACCGGGGTGAGTCGCAGCCGGAGTGTGAGGATACCTGTACAATGTGTGGACAAATGTGTCCAATGAAAAATATGAAGAAAATATTAAATGGGGAGGATGTATGTATTAAATAGAGATATCCCAGTGTCCTCTGGAGATAGGCCGTATACCCATAAGCCGCATTAGCGGCTTTTCTTGCAATAATATTGGAAAGTATATGCTTTTGAGGCTGCCAGACCGGTTAGAAATGTCCTTAATATACAAAAACTGAGGTTTTTCTTACAGGGAAGTATTATTTTACCAACGCTTTTGTGGTATAATAAACAAATATACTGTATACTGGCTTTGCTCGGTTAGCAGGAAATATTATACTAATGACGAATTGTGAAAAATTAAACAGAATGACCAAAGGAGCCTTGAACCAATGAGTGATATTCCTATTATACCGTCTAACTTTATTGAAAATATTATTTCAGATGACTTAAAAGATAATAAGAACAATGGAAAAGTTCACACTCGATTTCCTCCTGAGCCTAACGGTTATTTACACATTGGACATGCAAAATCGATTTGTCTCAATTTTGGTACAGCGTTGGAATATAATGGACTGTGCAATTTGCGGTTTGATGACACCAATCCGAGTAAAGAAGATGTGGAATATGTGGAATCAATTAAGGAGGATGTCCGTTGGCTGGGATTTGACTGGGATGACCGGATGTTTTATGCCTCCGATTATTTTGATCAGCTGTACGATTTTGCCGTACAACTTATAAAAACAGGCAAAGCCTATGTCGATGATTTAACGGCGCCGGAAATTAAGGAATACCGGGGAACGCTTAATCAGCCAGGTAAAGACAGTCCATACCGCGAACGGTCTGTTGAAGAAAATTTGGACCTATTTTCAAAAATGAAAGCTGGCGAATATCCCGATGGTTCACGGGTGCTGCGGGCCAAAATAGATATGGCTTCACCTAACCTGAATTTGCGTGATCCTGTTTTATATCGTATTTTACGGGCAACGCATCATCGCACCGGTGATAAGTGGTGTATTTACCCCATGTACGACTATGCCCATCCTATTTCTGACGCTATCGAAGGAATTACTCACTCTATTTGTACGTTGGAATTTGAAGATCATCGTCCTTTATATGACTGGGTACTGGAAGAGTTAAATTTTAATCCCCGGCCACGGCAGATCGAATTTGCCCGCCTTAACCTTACAAACACAGTAATGAGCAAACGCCACTTGCGGACACTTGTCGAAGAGGGGAAAGTTAGCGGTTGGGATGACCCCAGGATGCCGACAATTTCGGGATTGCGGCGTAGGGGATATACGCCTGAAGCGATCCGGGATTTTTGTGACCGCATCGGAATCGCGAAAAGTAACAGCACCGTCGATGTAGCACTATTAGAACACTGTATCAGGGAAGATTTAAACAGCCGGGCGGCGCGCATAATGGCAGTTCTGCGTCCATTGAAGGTGGTAATAGAGAATTATCCGGAGGGCCAAGTGGAAGAACTGGAGGCCGAGAACAATCCGGAGAATCCGGAGATGGGCTCAAGAAAAATTCCTTTTTCCCGGGAAGTGTACATTGAACAGGATGACTTTATGGAGAACCCGCCTAAAAAATTCTTCCGGCTGTATCCTGGAGGAGAAGTACGCCTGAAGCATGCCTATATAATTAAATGTGAGCAAGTAATTAAGGACTCATCCGGGGAAGTTGTGGAATTACGCTGTACCTATGACCCGGATACCAAAAGCGGCGGGGCAGCCAGCGGGCGCAAAGTAAAAGGTACGCTGCATTGGGTTTCCGCGGACCAGGCAGTCAAAACACAAGCACGTCTTTATGATTATCTGTTTATAGATCAAAATGACGGTGACGGGCCGGAAGAGCAGCAAACAATAATCAACCCCAATTCTTTGGAACTTCTGAATGATTGCCTCGTTGAACCAAGTATGACAAATGCGGCTCCGGGTACAAGGTATCAGTTTTTGCGACAGGGTTACTTTTGTCTTGATGCTGATTCTTCGCCGGAGAGAATGGTATTTAATCGCATAGTAGGACTGCGTGATTCCTGGGCCAAGGCTCAGAAAGCTTAATTTATTAGAGATGAAACAGACGGCATTTATAAAGGATGCCGTCTGTTTTAATTGTATATGAAAAATTTATAATATACAAAAGGTAATATTTTCTGCATAATATAGGTATGCCTGATTAATTATGGAAATATAAATTAGGCATATGTCTTAACAAATAATTCATGCCGGGAAATATATTGGCATAAGTAGTGAAAAGACATTTTGGAGAGAGGGGGATTTTTATGAATGTCAGAAAAGACTACGACGAGAAGCTAATGGAAATCAGCAGGCTAATTAATCAGATGGGCAGGCAAACTACGATATTTGTGGCTGGGGTAGTGGAAGCTCTGGTAGTCTTTGATGGCGAAGGTGCCAGAAATGTTCGCCATCATGAGAGTGAAGTAGATGAATTATATCGGATAATTGACGAGAAATGTATTACTCTCATAGCCACGCAACAGCCGGCAGCCGGTGATTTGCGATTTCTAATTTCCAGTGTCAAAATATCTGGGGAAATAGAGCGAATTGCCGATTATGCAAATAATATTGCTAAAATAATTCATAAGAAGCTTCCTGAGTTAGAATTAAGGCCGGTGTCCCATTTGGGCAGCGCTATCAGAAGTATGGGCGTTCTGGCTGTTGAAATGCTGGCTGATGCGGTTCAGGCTTTTGAAAATAAAGATCGTATGTTTGTCGATGTTGCCAAACAGCGGGATATGGAGGTAAATAAAGCTCACCGGAATTTATTTAAGCTAATGATAGGTACCGGTTGCCCGGATAGTAATGTTCAAACAGCAATTTTAGAATTGTACACAGCCGTCCGTTACCTTGAGCGGGTTGCCGACAGGGCTGTAAACATAGCGGAATGGGTATTTTATATGGAAACCGGGTTTCATTACAAAAAAGGAGCGTAAAATTCACATGCTAAAGCCGTGGCCCAGCTATGCCGGTCATGGTTTTTTTCTTAAACGGTGAGTAGAGAGGCGACATTGATTAAGTTGACGGGCTATGGTAAAATCAAGCAGGGAAAAGCTGAAAGATGATGAAAAAGCGACATATAATCGATGTCGGTGACTGCTCATATTGACGGTATAGAATTAATAATTTCCCAGGAGGGTGACATAGTGAAGAAAGCGTTGACTATCGCCGGCTCGGATAGCTGCGGGGGTGCGGGAATACAGGCCGATTTAAAAACATTCTCTGCCCACGGCGTATATGGCATGAGCGTAATTACTGCGGTTACCGCCCAAAATACCCAAGGCGTCTTTGCTGTCCAAGACATTTATCCGGAGATTATTGCCAAGCAAATGGAAGCAATCTTTGAGGATATTGAGGTCAATGCCATCAAAATCGGTATGGTTTCCCAAATTGCTACAATTAAAACTGTCACCGCGAAATTGCAATATTACAAACCAGACAATATCGTTATTGATCCGGTTATGATATCTAAAAGCGGCTATCATTTGCTGCAGCCGGAGGCAGAAGAAGCTTTAGTAAAGGAATTGCTGCCACTGGCGACGATAGTGACGCCGAATATACCTGAAGCGGAAGTTATAACAGGTGTGGCAATTAACAACATTGGGGAAATGGAGGAGGCGGCGCGGCGTATAATAGCGCTGGGGGCCGGACATGTGCTGGTAAAAGGCGGCCATCTGCCAAGTGAGGCGACAGATGTGTTGTTTGATGGGCAAGCGTTTACCTATTTTGCTGCTCCCAGAATTGCTACCACTAATACGCATGGTACCGGCTGTACCCTTTCCTCGGCTATTGCCGCTAATTTAGCCAAAGGGTTGACAATGGCAGAAGCTGTTTTGCGGGCGAAAGAATATATAACTATAGCTATTAAGCATGCTCTTGCTATTGGCAAAGGTGTAGGCCCTACCAATCATTTTTATGAAATATACAGAAAGGCAGGGATGCTGCAACAGGCCGGCGACTAAAAGATGCAGCAATTTATAGAGGCATAGTGCAGGAAATCTTTAGGTGCATCCATGCAGGGAGGTTAAATCTTGGGGAACATCGGGAGAGTATTGAAGAAGGTTGACTATATATTATATCTTGTTACTGACAGGAAGTTACTAAACGGCAGGGATACATGTGACTGCATTGAAGAAGCCGTTCTTGGTGGAGTTACTATGATACAGCTTAGGGAAAAAGAAATCTCTACATTGGAGTTATACGAAACGGCATTAAAAGTTAAGAATATTGCCGGGAAATATAATATCCCTTTTATCGTCAATGACCGGTTGGATATAGCGCTGTCGGTAGACGCCGAGGGATTGCATATTGGGCAGGAAGATCTGCCCTTGCCGGTAGCGCGGTGTCTCTTAGGTCCTGATAGAATAATTGGTGTGTCAGTTTCTACAGTGGAAGAGGCACTATTAGCCCAAAGTCAGGGAGCGGATTATTTAGGGGTAGGTGCAATTTTCCCCACAGAGACAAAAAGTGATGCAAAATATCCCGGCTTGGCAGGATTATGCCGGATTAGAGCGGCAGTCAATATTCCCGTGGTCGCGATCGGCGGGATAAATGAAACAAATGCTCCGCAGGTAATGGCTGCTGGGGCGGATGGTGTTGCAGTAGTTTCTGCCATTTTGGGCCAGCCGGATATCAGAGGAGCAAGCCTAAGGCTATATCAATTGATAACAGGACATAATGAAAGTGGGGATTCTAGTGCTGAAAACCGTTACCGGCCTTAACACAGGTCAAAAAATTCTGCCTGCTTACCGGTTTTGTGAGGGTTGGCTGATAGCGGAAGAATTGCCGGTAGTAATAACCAGGGAACGAATTACATATGTGGTTGATCCTGATGGTGATGAACGAGAGATTAAAGAGCAGGAAACCATACCGGCAGCTCACCGGCGTGTTATTCAGGAATTTTTTAATACTGTGAACGCAGAAGGGTTTACATCCGTTTGGACAGCAGAAGAGATGAATGTCCGGTACTTAAGTTATAAAAAATGCGGCAGCCGGGAACATTACGTGCTGCTTATTGACACAGCGGCTGGAGCGGTAGCGGAGATCCAGGCTGCCATGGAAAGTGAAACACAGCGGCGGGTGCAGGAAATACAGCGCAATATGTCCCAAGCGGCTGCCGGTACTCAGAGTGCAAATTCCCGGCCATTTTCCGCAGAGGCGCGACAATTGCTCAGGGCGCTTAGGGAAATTACCAAGGGTGATTGGTATTTAAATATCATGATACAGGATTTTCTGGGGGAAATTGCCGGGCCGGAGGAATACCGCCTAAGTACATCCATAATTATCAAGCGACCGGCAGGAGTGACGGCGGATTATGATATTGGGCAGATTGAGGCTAACTTAAGTATTCCAGTACATGCAAGGCCCGAAAAGGCCAATCTGCGACTGGGTGAAGGGATAGATACGGCTGATTTTGTCTGGGTGTCAGAACAGCCATTTACTGTAACCGCTCAGCATGGCACCACACTACATTTTGATGGGCAAGGCTTCAGTAACCTACAGGAGCCTGTAATATTGGAAGCCGGCCGTGTAAGAATCTGCGACGGATACTAGAGGCTGTTTCCCGGCATTACGCCCTCATTTGAGACAGCCTTATTTTAGATTAAAGTTGCGTGTTTTTTAAACACGATTATTAGATAATATAACTCGGAGGTCTATATGATTCGTGAGCGGCGGAGTAAAGAGAAACTTGTACAATATTACCAGAAGTTTATGAATGAAGGAATTATTGATCCGAATGTACATCCCTGGGTTGCCGAGTCCTGGCAGAACAGCCGAAGTTACAATATTGCTGCTAATACCATGCCGATGCTGCTCAAACTGGACAAGGATGAATTGGCTGCCCGGCAGGTACAGCATCAAGAGGCTCTTAAATATTTAGACGGGTTATATCAGGAAATCCGGGAGCATTTCAGTACCTATAATTTAAGTTTGTTATTGCTTGATAGTGAATGCTATGTGCTAAAAAGCTGGGCAATGCCATTTTTCCAAAAAACCCCCGGGCAGCTGGCCGGTGTAAGGCTGGCGGAGGAAGACATAGGTACATCAAGTATCAGTATAGCGTATGAACACCAGGCGCCTTTCCTGCTGTTTGGACCGGAAATGTGGATTGAAGAATGCCATATGGGCGACGCCTGTTCAGCACCGGTGGTCATAGGGGGAAATACCAGATATATAATTACCCTTGTATCAGTAGAACAGGAGTCTTTGCCATACAGTGCGGTAGTATCATTGATGCTGGGTATGAAATATGCAATGGAAAGCCATTTGACACTGCTGACCCAACTGGATGCCAGACATGCCATTTTGGATGCTGTGCCGCTGGCGGTGTATCATATTTTGCCTGGCGGCGAAGTTGTTTACACTAATAAGTTAGGACAAAGCCGTCTTGCCGGGATTCATTCAACTGGAGCAGACATTGGTCTGCCTAATTTAAGTGATGTGGTGCTTAACTACCGTCATACGCCGCTATACAAAGGATTTATGGGAATTCCCTCCTATAACAAGGAGGTAACTTGGATAACTCCCAACAAGACCTATGAAGATATTACCACTGTCGTTCCGCTGCATGCAGATAAAGAAATTGACAGTATTGTGGCTGTTTCACTGCCTATTGAGGATTTACGGACATTGGTTGCTCATGCCGTCGGGTACACCGCAAGATATAGCTTGACTAGCATGGTAGGACAGGCACCAGTATTTCTAAATATGAAAGACAGGGCGCAGCGGGCAGCACGAAATACCCACCATATTTTATTACAAGGCGAGGCAGGTACAGGGAAACAGCGGTTAGCCCATGGTATTCACCAAGCCGGTTGCCGGGCGGCCGGTCCCTTGATCGCTGTAAAATGTGGCGACATGCCCCCTGAACATATTGAAGATGAGTTGTTCGGTATTGCCGAATCGCAGGATGAAAGCCGGCCAGGTAAGCTGGAACTGGCCAACGGTGGGACATTGTTTTTAGACGAAATAGAGAAAATAACATTGCCGGTGGCGAAGCGGCTGACTAAGGCTTTGCAATTCAGTCAATTGCACCGTACAGGGGAAGATGTGTTGCGATCCTTTGATATACGGATTATTGCTGCATGTGATAGTGACTTAAAACGTTTAACGGAAAAAGGAGCATTTTCTGCCGATCTGTATGAATTGTTGGGCAGGGCCGTAATACGTGTACCGGCGCTTAGAACCAGACGGGGAGATATTGCCCCGTTGACTGAGCATATTATCGAAGAAATTGCTGAACAGCATGGTATTCCGCCAAAAAAAATATCAGCAGATGCAATAGAAAAGCTGAAGGACTATGATTGGCCTGGAAATATTAAGCAATTGCAGGGAGTTGTAGAGCAGGCATTTTTTGATACTACGGCATCGGTAATTACTACTGATGACATCCGCATTTTAGGGGACAATGTGCCGGGAATAGCATGGAAAGAAGACCGTGAGGTTTTCCTTGAGGCTTGGAAAGCCGCGGGTGGCAATATTAGCCGACTAGCAAACATGCTTGATGTAAGCCGGGTTACCTTATACAGATATTTAAAAAAATACGGGCTTGAAAAAGAGTAAATAACGGGTAGGCCTCCGGCCTACCCGTTAAGAAAATTTCAGTTTTTTTAGGAAATACCAAAATAGATGTATATATAATTTTTGATATTTCCCATTTTTTTCTCTCCTAATTGGGGATGATTGGAAGATAATTATATTTTAGGTGGGATAAAGATGCGATTACGCAAGAAGCCATGGATAGCCGAAGCGTTAGATGAATATCACGATATTGTATTTAAATATTCGGATAACACTTATCGTGGGAGCTGGCAAGAATTTTTTGGCCGTAAGTCTTTGTTATATGTAGAGTTGGGTACAGGAAAAGGACAATTTATCGCCGGCCTGGCTGAGCAGCATCCGGATATAAATTTTATTGGAATTGAAGCCCAACAGGATGTCTTGTTCTATGCGGCGAAGAAGGTGCGGGATCGTCAGCTAAGCAATGTGAGGCTATTAATATTTGACATTGCTAACATACTGGAGATATTCTCCCCGGGTGAGGTAAACCGGCTGTATATAAATTTTTGTGATCCTTGGCCCAAGGCACGTCATGCAAAACGGCGACTAACCCATGCCATTTTTTTGGAAAAATATCGTACAATACTGACTCATGGCGGGGAGTTATTTTTAAAGACCGACAATCTGCCGCTGTTTGAATTTTCCCTTGAGCAATTTTCGGCAGCCGGTTTGCAAGTAAATAATATAAGTTTTGATCTACATAACAGCAATTATCCGGAGAACATTATGACTGAGTATGAAGCCAGATTCAGCAGCATAGGGGTGAAGATTAACCGGGCAGAAGTGATTTTTCCATAACCAAAATAGACCATGTGGCATACACTATAAAGTAGAGAATAATCTTGTAACGATGGGAGTGTGTTGCCATGTCGCGTCTAAATATGTCCTATATGGTACCCCAGCCGATAGAGCCTCTTAATCTGGAAGAGGTGAAGTTTTGGTTAAGAATCATGCAGGAGCACGCAATTTTTATTAAAGCCGGTTTGCCTTGCGAATGTGTTGACCTAATTGATGAGACTCAGGTTTTCTGTCAAGAATTTGAAGCGCTGAGAATGCGGGCAGACAAAGTAACAAATGACCGAAAGTTTGCTGAACTGGCCAATGATGCATGTATTACGGTTAAAGAGTTTTATAATTTTAAGCGGCAATTGTTAGATATGATGCTTCATTGCAAACTTGGCGGTCATAATTTTCCATTATTTTTAGATCATGTCTCACGTGAAGCTGAGTACTTCCTGGGATTGCTGGACAAAATTAAAGATGGTAAGATTCCGCTGGTTGCCCGCTGCAAGGCTCAGGAGAATGTTTTCTGGCTGCGCTTAATGGCCGATCATTCTAAGTTTATTGCCCATTTGTTGGATCCTTCAGAACGCATGCTTATTGAGGTAGCCCAAAGCTATAGCAAAGAATTCGACAATTTGTTTTTGCAGGGGCGCGATTTTGCCACTATGTTGAACCGGGACGAAGTATGTTCATTCAGACGGTTTATTAAGGACGTCCGGGCAGCCACCTTGCGTCTTCGTGATTATAAGAAAGCAGCTCATGACTTGATTGAGAGTTGCTGCCTGGTAGGGGTTATTCCCGAAGAATTGGCAGATCACGTGCGTCGGGAAGCTGACCACTTCTTGCTGATTTTGGCGATGATGGAAAAAGGCATTATGAAAACCATGCCAATGGAGGAATCATGTGATATTTGTCTGGAAGATGAGTGTGAGCCGGACATTATGGATGAACCTGTGAGCGCTCCGGATTATTGTGCGACAGATATGGGCGTGGACGCTGACATCTGTAATGATATATGCGAGGAGGATGAGGAAGAAGAAAGGGAAGAGGAAGAGGAAGAACCGCCGATGATACCTGTTAAACCGGAGTACAAGGTAAAAGACTATAAATATAAAAAATATATGATGAAGACGCCGCCAAGCATGGCCCAAGAAGAAATGATAGCCGGGGACACTGGAATGGGAATGGTTGAGGAAGAATCATGTATGGATGCTGAACCGCCTAAGCCTTTGAAAGATCCTAAATATAAATGGGGAGCAAAATGGCCGCGACGTCTGGGAAAATAGTCACGCAATCTTTCAGGCATTTCAAGCTGGTCTTAGGGTATAAGAGCTCAGATCACTTGACCATAGGGGTAATCTTTTTGTATACTTATAGCAAGCCCCCGCGCCCGGGGGCTTGTTTCTTACTGTATCAGTATTATAACTACATAATAACATACATTTTGTAATCATATCGATTTGAGCCAGGAGATATAGAAAGGGGACAGGCTTATGTCTCGTTTAGAACAACGTTTGAAAAACCAGAGAAAAATGCAGGTAAAGCGGTTACTTTGGGGTACGTTTGTACTATTGGCGGCTGTGGTCATAGCCGGAGCTTCCTACTTTTGGTTTGCTGGCGGGAGTTTTGAAAAAGCGAAACGAACTGTTGGGATGATGGGACATAAAGTCAATATTTTGGTGCTGGGGGTAGATCAGCGCAGTGACGACGTTGGTCGGTCCGATACCATGTTTGTAGTGACGGTGGATACTGATACCAAAGCGGTGTCCATGCTTTCAGTGCCCCGGGATACCAGGGTAAAGATTCCTGGACATGGCTGGGATAAAATTAACCATGCCTATGCGGAAGGCGGTCATCAGCTGGCGGAACAGGCAGCGGAAGGATTATTAGGTATTCCCCTTGATTATTATGTGATAATAAACTTTGCCGGATTTAATAAAATTGTTGATGCCGCAGGCGGTGTAACGATTGATGTGGAGAAACGCATGCACTACGAAGACCCGTACGACAATCTCGTTATTGATCTTCAACCAGGCAGGCAGCACATGGATGGCAGGACCGCTATTCAATATGTGCGGTACCGCGATGAAGAAGGTGACATTGGGCGGGTGCAGCGCCAACAGAAATTCGTAAAGGCAATGCTTGCGGAAATTACCAGCCCTACGGTGCTGGCTAAGATACCGGGCATAATAAAAGAAGTAAATTCGGTAATAAAGACAGATATGTCTACAAGTGAAATGCTTAATTTGGCAAAACTGCTCAATGATGCTGCCAAGCAAGGTTTAAATACCGATATGGTGCCAGGGAAACCGGCTTTTATTGATGATATTAGTTATTGGCTGCCGGATGTGGTGGTATTACGCGAACAGCTGGCTCAAATCCTGGGGTTGACTATGGACGACAAATATATGGATGCTGCCCGTCGCTTAGCGGTCGAATATGAATCATCCATTCCTAAAGAGATGAAAATTGTGGAATTGCCCAAATCCTTGCAGTCGGTTGTAAAAAAGCCGGTGCCCCCCGAAAAGCCTAAATCTGCGGATAAGTCCAATAATTCTAATTCCGCTCAATCGTCCCCACTGCCGTCACCACCGGGAAAAATAAAGGTGGAGGTGGTAAATGCCAGCGGAGCAGCTGATGCGGGTGATAAGATGGCTGCCGTTTTACGGGGACAGGGGTTTGAAGTTATAGGTGTTTCAACTGTTACCAATCCAACGAAGAATACTGTGGTGATTTCTAATACAACTAATAATACGGTTGTTAACAAACTAACAGGACTGCCATTTCAGTATGTACTCCAAGTAATCAAGGATGACAGCAAAGCGAGTCAGGCAACCGTAGTCATCGGCAAAGATTATGCAGGTAAATAGGCAAAGTGCACTGAAGATAGCCCAAAAGGGCTATTTTTTTATTGATTTTTTTTGGGCTGTTTTTGTCATAATAATGTATATAATGATTGTCATATAAATGAGGAGACGGCCTATGTGGGAAACAGAAAGATCCCGGAGGATGAGAATTCTCACCAGTATTATCATAGCAGTGATAATTTTTCTAATTCTAAGGTTGACATGGATGCAAGTATTGCATGGGCCTCAGTTCAAGAAGGTTGCAGAAGAGAATCGTATTCGCCAGATCAGCGCGCAGGCACCCCGCGGCAGCTTTTATGACCGGAACGGAGCAGTCGTTGTAAGCAATCGTCCAAGTTTTGCTATTTCGGTCGTTCAATCGGAATATACTAACCCAGCGGTCGAAACGCCAATTTTAGCTGAAATAACTGGCTTGACAACCGCCCAAATAGAGAAAATGCTGCAGGAAGCAAAAGATTTTCCTTATTCACCTGTTCGCCTGAAGCGAGACGTGGATGCGGCCACGGTGGCCAGGGTTGAGGAACGTAAATATTATTTGCCGGGGGTAATTGTTGAGGCATTGCCGGTTAGGTTTTATATGTATAAACAATTGGCAGCCCATGTCTTTGGTTATGTCGGCAATATTAGTGAGGATGAATATGCCGAACACAAAAATCAAGGTTATAGCCCAAATGATTTAATTGGCAAAGATGGTCTGGAACGGGAATGGGAACAGGTATTGCGCGGAGTCGACGGCGGCCTGCAGATAGAGGTTAACGCTCAAGGCGAAGAAGTGCAAAATATTGGAGAAAAACGGGCTATTCCCGGAAAGAGCTTGGTATTGACGCTAGATGCCAATCTGCAGAAAGCTGTAGAGGATGCCTTGCAAAATCAAATAACAGAAACCAGAAATATTGGTGAACCAGCTAAAGGCGGTTGTGTTGTGGTGTTGGATGTTCATACTGGCGGTGTTCTTGCCATAGCCAGCAGTCCAACCTTTGATCCCAACATGTTTGCTGGGGGAATTTCCAGTAAGAACTGGAATATGCTCCTAGATGATCCCAACAATCCCTTGACGAACAAGGTTATTCAGAGTTCTTATCCGCCTGGTTCGGTTTTTAAAATTGTAACCATGGCGGCGGCGCTTGATATGGGGTATACCAATACTACAGAAATCTTTGAAGACCGGGGAGTTTATGTGTTAGGCGGCTGGAGTTTTTACGGATGGGAGCCAAAAGGTCTGGGGCGATTAAATATTGTGCAGGCTTTGGGCTGGTCCAGTGATCCGGTTTTCTATGAACTGGGGCGCAGGATGGGTGTAGATAATTTGGCCAGTTATGCCTTGACTTTTGGTTTCGGCCAACCTACCGGGATTAAATTATTAGGTGAAGATAAAGGAGTG
The DNA here is from genome assembly GCA_023434855.1 of Bacillota bacterium. Next base: position 44,551 of record JAEYSJ010000146.1, read on the forward strand.
GTACCTACTGCAAAGTGGAAGCAGGATACTTATGGAGAGGAATGGTATGCCGGTGAAACAATAATTGCCGCTATTGGTCAGGGATATTACCTGGTTACGCCGCTGCAGCAGGCAATGCTTGTGATGGCGGTAGCTAATGGCGGTATTGTCTACCGGCCTATGCTGGTAGATAAAGTGATTACCGCCAATGGATCATTAATACAGAAAAATGAACCGGAGGTGCTGCGTACAATTTATCTCCGGCCGGAAATCTGGGACGCCATCCGGCAGGGTCTCAAGGTGGTAACCACCCAAGGAACAGCTGCCAGTACCTTTCAAGGCTTTACCCCGGTTATTGCAGGAAAGACGGGTTCAGCCGAGACGGGGCAAGGCAATACAGTGCATTCCTGGTTTGCCTGTTATGCACCTGCTGATAATCCCCGGATTGCGGTGGCGGCTTTAGTGGAACAGGGTGGTGAAGGGGCAGTATCAGCAGTGCCGCTGGTTCGAAAGGTGTTGGAATACTACTTTGGTTCAGAACAACAACCATCTCCGCCGGCAGCACCAGAATCTTTAAAAGGAAAAACTGATTAGGGCCGAGTCTAAGGTCCGTCCACAGTCGTTCAGAGATTTTGCTATCTGATATGAGGATAAGATTCTTGGGTCTCATGGCAGTTATCCGGGACTTTCGATGATATAAATTAGTACCGGACCCGGGGAAAAAATTGAAAATAATGTAAGCATAACGATCATGACGGGATATAATATGTAATAATTCATAGTATGGTACTTCACTGCAACTTAAGTTCTTAACAGTTTGAAAACGAAGCTTATTCTATATGTAAAAAAAGGAGGAATTATGCCATGCCGGTAGCGACTGCCGAAAAACCCGCAATTGATAGCGGGAGACTAAAACAGTTGGTAACAGACCAATTTGATAACTATGTCAAAGATCTTGAGAGAATAACCAACATTGATTCTGGTACCGGAAATACCGAGGGTACTGCCAAAATTGCTGCTTTTTTAAAAGAAAAATACGAGAAGATGGGGGCTGCTATTGATCTTCGTCCAAATGAAAGAGGAACACATGTTATTGTTCGCTTTAAAGGCGAAGGTACATTTAGATTGTTGATGATGGCCCATATTGATACTGTTTTCGAAAAAGGAGAAGCCGAAAAGCGGCCTTTCCGTATGGATGACAATAAGCTTGCCTATGGTCCCGGGGTTGGTGATGATAAGGCTACAGTGGTACAAACTATTTATGCCATGCAAGTATTGAAAGATTTGGATTATAAAAAATATGGCGAGATAATTTTATATTACAATGCTGAAGAAGAAGCCGGTTCTGATTTCGCCAACAGCATTATTATTGAACTTGCGAAATTGGCCGACATGTGCATTGTTATGGACACCGCCTGTCCTCAATGGGGAATTGTAACACAGCGAAAAGGAATGGCTAGCTATGAAATCAAGGTTAAAGGCATTCAAGGACATGCAGGCAATGCACCACACCGTTCCGCCAGTGCGGTAATGGAACTGGGCAATCAGCTTAGCTTATTGTACAGGCTGGCAAGTCCGCTGCCGGAAGATCCTGATAGCATGGCCGAAGGCACTTTGCAGGCGAAAGGTATTATTGACCACGGACAGCTAATTCCCGAGAATACAATAAATGTGGGCGTCATTGGCACAAATAACAACAAAGTAAATGTTATTCCCGACAATGCTTTTGCCAAAGCGGAGTTTCGCTTTTTTAAAATGGCTGAATATGAGCGTATTGACATGGAGATTAAGGCTATGGCAAATAAAACGCATGTTCCGGGTACCACAGTCAATATTAGCGGGAGCATTGGCAATAAGCCAATGGAAAAAACTCCGCAGGTACAAAAAATAATTGACATTTATAAAGAAATTGTAAAAAGAGAATATAATGCTGAGGTCGTCGAATGGGTTGCCGGAGGGGTGACGGATGGAAATTTAGCTGCTCAATATATTCCCACAATTGATGCGCTAGGTGTAGAGAATTACGATGAGCATACGCCCAATGAATATGTTGATTTAAAGACAGTAGTACCGCGCACCGTTGTGCTGGTGAATTATATACAGGAACTTGTAGCTAAATGGCCTTTAAACTGACTCGTTGGCGACAGCCATGATCACAATATATGAAGGCGTAGCTGTGTTTCAGGGTCTGTTGTGTCGGGGATGGTGGTTCAATAATTATAAAAAAATAGTAAGAGCCGGCCTTTGCCGGCCTTCGCTATTCTGAGGGCAGCAGTTTCTTATTATTATTGAGATGTTATTTCAATTCATTTAATTTGAAAAAAGGATTAAATATTGTTTAATATAAATATTTGGATAATTTTGAATAATCGTTTGACATTAAGCTCAAAATATGTTATTGTAAAGACCCAAGCATTATATGGTAAATCAAGAAATGAAAAATATATTGACATGCCTGTGTCCTTTGTGTTAATATAAATGAGTCGCCGCAATGAGCGGTGAAAACTTACCAAAAAGAATATGTTGACACACTTAATTAAATGTGTTAATATATAAAAGCTGTCGCAAGACAGCGAAGCAGGAAAGTGTTCCCTGAAAACTGAACAATGTAAGGTTAAACAATATGCCAGATGTGCGGACTGGTGTCGTGAAAACGATACCGTCAAACAAATAATTTCTTTAATTAATTAAGAGCCATCAAGGTTCTTCATAAATAACTTTTATGGAGAGTTTGATCCTGGCTCAGGACGAACGCTGGCGGCGTGCCTAACACATGCAAGTCGAACGGTCTAACGCTTAACACTGAGCCTTCAGAAAGTTGGCGACAGCGTATTATGAGCGAGCGAAGCGAGCTCATCACGCATCAAAAAAGTGCCAACACTACTTAAAGTCTGAAAGCCGAGTGTTGAGCGTTAGATAGTGGCGAACGGGTGAGTAACGCGTAGACAACCTGCCTTCTAGATGGGGACAACACCGCGAAAGTGGTGCTAATACCGAATGTCTTATTGAATACGCATGTATTTGATAACAAAGGTGGCCTCTGAACATGCTACCGCTAAAAGAGGGGTCTGCGTCTGATTAGCTAGTTGGAGGGGTAAAGGCCCACCAAGGCGACGATCAGTAGCCGGTCTGAGAGGATGAACGGCCACACTGGGACTGAGACACGGCCCAGACTCCTACGGGAG
>JAEYSJ010000164.1 GCA_023434855.1 Bacillota bacterium
TTATTGATTTGAGGAAACAATCTGCAACATTCGGTCAGTGGCAGGCTTTTGAATTGACTGCCCATAATCGTCGAATGCTATATATTCCGGAAGGCTTTGCTCATGGATTCCAGTCATTACTGGATGAGACAAGTGTTTTTTACCAGATGAGCGAATTTTATCATCCGGAATGTTCGCAAGGAATACGTTGGGACGACTCAGCCTTTGAAATTAAGTGGCCAGTTATAGATGAGCGAATAATTTCGGAAAAAGATGATTGTTGGCCTGATTTTATAATCTAGGGGTGAACATTTTGGATGATAAAATTCTAGATATATCGACTAAAATGAAGGTGCATTATTCTCAAACGTTTCAGGAACATGGGCCAAATGCCCGGGGAGTTGATTGGGGAAAAGAAGAAGATGTGCATCTTCGTTACGGGAAAATGCTTGCTGTATCACGTTACTCGGAAGATGACTCATATACATTGTTAGATGTTGGTTGCGGATATGGCGGGTTATTGCAATATGCCAGGGAACATGGCAAAGCAATTCAATATACAGGAATTGATCTTTGCGAATCTATGATCGAATTTGGACGCGAGAAGTTTTCTCATGCTACATTTCTATGTCAGGATATTATGGAATATCAAACTGAAAAACAATTTGATTACGTTGTGTGCAATGGAATTTTAACACAAAAGTTAACTGCTTCTATTTTGGATATGGATTATTTTGCCCGGCAACTTATTAGAAAAATGTATCATCTGTCGAAAAAGGGTATTGCCTTTAATGTAATGACAAATAAAGTAAATTTTATGGTTTCCAACCTCTATTATAAAAGTCCCGTGGAGATGGTTAATTTTTGTATGGAGGAAGTAAGTACAAAAATTATTTTGGATCACGCTTATCCATTGTATGAATATACAATTTATTTATATCATTAACGAGATTGGATGATAAATGTGAGAATTGGCGTTATTTGTTCGAGTAATGGCGGTGTTATACGTGCAGTTACCGACATAATAAATCAATCTTGTGCGGATCAACACGAAATGTATGTGATAACTGATCGCGACTGTGGAATTGAAGATTTTTGCCGAAGCAAAAAGGTGAATTTTTGCCGGATAGCAGATAGTAAGAACGATTCTTTTTCCCAAAGTGCCAAAGAATATTTTGATTTGCATGGAGTTGAATTTGTCCTGTTATTTTTCACGCGTCTGATTCATGAAAATTTATTTTGTCATATTCCAGTGTTTAATATTCATCCCTCTTTATTACCTGCTTTTACAGGATTTCGACCGATTGAGAGGGCCGTGGAAATGAATGTGAAGTTTTTGGGTGCTACGTTGCATTTGATTAATGATAAGGCGGATAGTGGGAGTATCATTGCGCAGAATATTGTTCCGATTATTACGGATTATGATATTAATATTCTCCATAAGATTTCATTTCTACAAAAGACCTATTTGTCTTTATTGCTTATTGAGTTGATGGAACATCGCGAAATAGAGTTTTCCGGTAATTATGCAAAAGCCGTTTTAAAGAGAGTAAATAACAGGGTGACGGCATCTTGTAATCCTGCTTTAAATAACGAAAAATATTCTGTTGCATTTAATCGGCTGCAAATGCAGGAAGGAATCGGAATGATTTTATGACAACTATTGTAATATCGCAACCCATGTTTTTTCCATGGATAGGATTATTCGAACAAATCCGTCTGGCTGATATTTATATTCATTATGATGATGTACAGATTCCACAAGGACGCAGTTTTATAAATAGAGTACAGATAAAAACGATAAATGGGTGCAAATGGTTAACTGTTCCGATATCGCACTCAGGTTTACAAATGATAAAGGATGTACGAGTTGACGAGACAAGCAAATGGCGAGAAAAACATGTTAATATTTTGCGCCATTCATATTCAAAAAGTCCATATTTTGCTGAAATGATCCAGTTGGTTCATGAGATATATTCCCTAAAAACCGATTTTCTGAACGAAATAAATATATATGCAATAGAAAAAGTTTGTGAATATTTTTCGTTAAATACCAATTTTAAGACAGCGTCCCATTATCCCAATCAATTGCATAGTTCAGAAAAATTATATAAACTTGTGAGCGATTTTGGCGGGACGCGGTATCTTACAGGGTGGGGCGCAAAAAATTATCTTGACCACAGCATGTTTGAAAGAAACGGTATTAAGGTAGACTATATGGATTATGAAATGCGGCCATATGCTCAATTATTTGGCGAGTTTACCCCGTATGTATCTATATTAGATTTGATTGCGAATAAAGGAAAAATGGGTAAAGATTATCTTTGTTCCGGCACAAAATATTGGAGGGATTTTTGTAGTGGATAGAATAGCCGAATTTCAAAAGCAAAAACAAGATAATATTGAAGCGGCAAGAAATGATCCCGATGTACAAGCTTTTTCTCGTTTATGGATGAGAGTAGTAAGTAAATACAAGTATGCATATAATTTTTCCTGGTTAGGACGCCCAATTATTCAGTTTCCACAGGATATTGTGGGAATACAAGAGATTATATGGACGTCAAAGCCGGATGTAATAATCGAAACAGGTATTGCCCATGGTGGATCTTTGTTGCTAAGTGCATCAATGCTTGAAATGTTGGGAAATGATGGGTTGGTTATTGGCATTGATATTGATATTCGCGAACATAATCGCGTCGCTATTGAACAGCACCCATTATTTAAGAGAGATAGGATTGTTATGTTAGAGGGTTCTTCGACTGATATGAGCATTGTTGAACAAGTCAGGAAATTAATTAGCCCAATGCAGAAAGTTATGGTCATACTTGATTCAAACCATACTCACGATCATGTGTTGGAGGAATTGCGGATATATTCGAGTTTTGTGACGAAAGGGAATTATTTAGTTGTATTTGATACTATTATTGAAGATGTTCCTGATGATTTTTTTCCTGATAGACAGTGGGGTAAAGGGAATAATCCCAAGACAGCGGTTAGAGAGTTTTTATCTACTACTAATCGGTTTGAAGTTGACCACGAAATGGAAACGAAACTATTAATTACTGTAGCCCCGAATGGGTACCTGCGCTGTGTGGAGTAGAATATACATTATAAAACAGGAGAGAAGTTATGAATGTATTTATTAAAGGAGTGAATTCTTGCACTCAACGGCGTATTAATATTGGAAAGTATAAGCAATTTATTCAACAATGCGGTCATAAAATTGTTCAGAATATTGATAGCTGCGAAGTTGTTTTGTTATGGACATGCGGTTTCAGAGGAGATTTTAAGCAGCATAGTGTTAATATGATACAAGCGCTGCAAAAGCAAAAACGTGTTATTGCGTGCGGATGTCTACCTTCAATTGATGAAGATGCCATCCGTCAGTTGCATATTGATTATTTTTCCTGGAAGAACGAAAATGAAATATTAAAATATTTTGGTACAGGCTCAAAATGGTTTAATGACGGAGAAACTACTGTTGTTGAGGGTCCTATCCCCATTGCACTGGAAGAATTTTGTCGGCAGTATCCGAAAAAAAAAGTTTCATTTTGCGATCAATTTATTAAAGTTTATATATCCGAAGGATGTAAATATAAATGTTCCTATTGTTCCGAGAAATTTGCTTTTCCTGTATTCAGGAGTTTTGATAAAGAATTGATTCTGAAGCAATGCGAAAAGATGGTGGAAAAGACTAATAACTACAACATTGTATTGTTTGGTGATAGTTTAGGGCATTATGGCGAAGATTTAGGTTATAATCTCTTTTTGTTAATTCGGGAGATCTTAAGGATTCACCCGAGGATCAAAGTTGGATTGGATAATCTTAATCCTGCGGACTTTTTGGCATACTGTGACCAATATGAGGAATTATTGGCTAATCAATCAATGTTCTATTTATCTCTACCTATTCAATCGGCGTCACAACGAATGCTGGAATTAATGAAACGCGAGTATAATGTCAAAGATATTGAAAAGATTTTTAAAATGTTGCAAAAATATAATTTTAAAGAATTGGTTACTCATCTATTAGTTGGATTTCCGACGGAGACTGAGGACGATTTTCGACAATCTATCAATTTTATTTTACGATATAGACCTAAATATGTGCTTTTGAGCAAATACATGGAAACTAATATTATGGATTCATATGAATTGGTTCCTAAAATAACGAATGATATTACGCAAGCACGTATTAATGAGGCAGTGGAGAAATTTAATCATGACGGGATAATATGCAATTATGATGGATGCGATTATATGCAAGAAAAATTCCAAAAGGAACAAATTGAATTAGGAGAATTTGATCAATATTAATTAGAGGAGATGGTTCATTATGGCAATAAATCCCAAAGAGCGCGAAGGTGTTAGTCAGCCGCTGGATATTCAAGTGTGGGAAGAAATTGAAGAAATAATTGCTGATAAACAATATTTAATGCGAGATGTTCTGGAATCATTTCCAATATATGCAAGAAGGATTAATTTAGCTAGATTTCTTGCGAGGTATGAATTATTTAGGATGGTTCAGAATTTACCTGGATCCATTTTCGAATGCGGAGTTTATCGCGGCGCCGGTTTGCTTACGTGGGCTAAGCTGGCGGAAATATTCTGTGCGGGAGACAGAATGAAAAAAGTCATCGGGTTTGATAATTTTCAGGGCTTTACTTCCCTCCACGAAAAAGACGGAAAAGTCATGGAAAAGAGATCTAAGGTAGTTGGGGGATGGAATCCTGCTGAATTTTATGAAGAATTGTGTGAACATATTAAAATATTTACCCAGGATAGCTATGTGCCGCGTGCACCCCGAATTGAAGTTGTAAAGGGCGATATAAAAATAACAGCCCCTGATTATATTGATAAGAATCCCGGAACGAGAATTTGCCTGTTAAATATTGATATGGATATTTATGAACCAACATTTGCAGCATTAGAGAATTTTTATCCAATGGTTGTTCCCGGCGGAGTAATAATACTGGATGAATATGGTGTAGATGCATGGGGTGGAGAGGCCAAGGCTTTTGAAGAATATTTTGCTGATAAAAAAATGCCACAACTAAGAAAACTACCATTTTATTCACTTCCTGGCGCATATTTTATTAAAGAGTAGTGTTCGGGTTATATTGGCGCCAGAGGTTATAAAATGTGTAAAATAAGGGGAGACGAACGAATGTTGGACATGCCAATATATGTTTCCGGCCCTTCCATTACGCAAAGGGAGATAGATTATGTGGCCGACGCCGTTCGAAATGCGTGGTATGGCAATGCGAACAAGTATAATGAGGGTTTTGAAAAAGCGTTTGCCGATTATATTGGTGTAAGATATGCTGTTTCGCTGCCATCATGTACTTCAGCCATACATTTAGCTTTACTTTCCGCAGGGATAGGTAAAGATGATGAGGTTATTATTCCTGATATTACTTGGATAGCTAGTGCCGCACCTATCAATTATGTGGGGGCGGCGCCGGTATTTGCCGATATTGCACCCGATTCATGGTGCTTATCACCGGAATCCTTTAAAGATGCTATCACGTCACGCACCAAAGCGGTGATTCCGGTCGATTTATACGGCAACATTCCCGAGATGGACGAAATCAGAGCGATTGCCCAAAAACACGGGATTCTTGTCCTGGAAGATGCCGCCGAGGCAATTGGCTCGGAATATAAGGGGCGTAAAGCGGGCGGCTTAGGCGATGTAGGCGTCTTTAGTTTTCATGGTTCTAAAACCATGACCACCGGTGAAGGTGGCATGTTAGTTACAGATAACAGAGATGTATATGAAAAGTGCCTAAAAATGCGCGATCATGGCCGGAGC
>JAEYSJ010000282.1 GCA_023434855.1 Bacillota bacterium
TGGTGGATTTGGTGGATTTGGTGGATTTGGTGGATTTGGTGGATTGGGCGGATTTGGCCCATTCGGTGGATTTGGCAGATTTGGTGGATTTGGTCCATTCGGTGGATTCGGTGGATTCGGTCCATTCGGTGGATTCGGCGGATTCGGCAGATTCGGCAGATTCGGCAGATTTGGCTTTTTCCCGCGCTTTGGGTTTTTCCCGTTTCACCGTTTTCACCGTTTTTAAAAAGAATGATTTTAACTGAAGTCGCTGTTATTTGATTAGTAACCCTCCAAATTTTTCTGTATTTCGAAGACCGCTTATCGGCAAGTAAGCGGTCTTTTTGTTTTGCAGCTTTTTTGAAATAGCGTGCCGCTTCACGCCCTCTGGTTCAGCTTCATAAACTTCGCGACAAGCAATCTGCAAACCACGGCTGTACCATTCGCCAGCCAAAGTTGCTCCTAATACCAGCTTTTATCGCGACGTAATATGTTACATTTTTATAACATTAATGTAATTTTCTGGAGGATTTTTCCTTTGAATGTCAAATGTATATCTAAGAAATATGAATTGCGTCGATAACACAAAGGAGTCGCCAACTATGCTACCATCTTCCCTGACCAAAAAGGCCTATCTTGCCTTGACCGCTGTTGTCACAATATCTATGCTTATCTTAGGGTATATTAATGCAATTGATATTAAAAAATATGTCTATGCCAAAAAAGAGCGTACTTTGTTAGAAATTGCAACGACCCTTGAACAAAAACTGCCAAAATCTTATAACGAAATACTGACAGAGGAAAGCGCTCTGGCTTTAAGTGAAGATGAAAAAGCAAAAGTCTTGAATAAAAGACTCCAACCGATAATAAATGAAGTAGCAAATCTGTTTCCCGGTTATTCGATGGGATATGGCAGCTATTCCCGGATTATTGCCAGTAATCCTTTCGCCCTTGGCCCTACTTCTCAGAACGATAAAGATGCCTATATAAACAGAGCTACGCAGATATCCATAGTTAAGCCCACTCCCTTAGGGGACAGTACCGCAAGCTTAACAGCTTTTTATCCACTGACCTATAATGACGAAATGTACGGACATATATGGGTGAGTACAAAATATGAGGACATCCAATTGGCCTTCCTACTTGCCTATGGCAGCAGTCTCATTATCTTTTGCGGTGCTTGGCTTGTAATTATCCTGGCGATTGTTGGAACGTTTCGTAATATTGAAAGAAGTCTGGGAAAGCTTGCCATTCAAATAAGCAATCAGGATGTAACCCCTCCCGGTCTAAAGCAGTTTCCGGAACTTGAACCTGTCGTTGAAACAATCACTGAATTAAAGCAGAGTCTTACCGACGAAAAACAAAAAGTAGTTGACATATTTGACAGTGTCAGTGATGGTTTTTACTCTCTTGACAAAGAATTCCGCATCATCTACTATAACCGCAAAGTCACCGAGTATGGGTTTATCAACCAAGAACATCTCAATCGTTCGTTACTTGAAATATTTCCGGAAACAAGAGGCGGGCAACTTCATCATGCTTTGTTATATGCCATGACTGAAAATAAACCTGTTTCAATTCTCGGGGAGAAAAGCACCTACATGGATAAGTGGTTTGACATTCGGGTGTTCCCGAGCCGCAGAGGCGCAACCGTCATATTTCAAGACGTGACAGAAAGCAAGGCCTTAACGGAGCAGTTGAAACAGGCGCATAATGAAATTAAGCAGATATTGGGTAGAATTACCGACGGCTTTTATGCCTTAGACTCAAACTTGGTTTTTACTTATATGAATAATGAAGCCAAAAAGCTGTTTAACCAGCAAGATTTTACCGGGAAATACCTTTGGGATGTCCTGCCGAAAATACCACCCTTTGTTGATATGTATACTAAGTCTATTGAACAACAAATTGCCGTTCATTTCGAAGGATATTCACCTGCTGTAAAAAAATGGCTTGAAGTCAGTGTCTACCCATCAAAAGATGGCTTATCAGTATTTTTCCGGGATATAACTGAACGAAAACTCAGTGAAAAGGAAGAAGCGGAGCAAAACCAATTATTACGGGAGCAAATGCGCCTGCTCGATCTTGAGCCTGACTGTACAATTATACGTAATCTAAATGACCAGATCATCTTTTTTAATAAAAAGGGCGAAGAGTTATACGGATACAAAGCGGAAGAACTGACAGGTAAAGTAACCCACGACCTTTTCAAAACCGAGTATCCGGAACCCCTCGCCTCCATTGAGGCGAAACTGTATAAAACAGGTAAATGGGAAGGTGAACTAATTCACGAAGCCGTTGATGGCAGTAAGAAAATTATCAAAAGCTGCTGGCTGCTGCGAAGAGGGATGGATAATCTCCCTGAATCTATTCTGGAAATCAACCAGGATATCACAGCGCAAAAAGAAATGCAGCGGCACCTGGCGCGCCTTGATGAACTTCATGTCGTATCGAAAATTGCCGCCTCTATCAGCCACGAAGTTAGAAACCCAATGACTACCGTTCGCGGTTTTTTGCAATATCTTTCTGTTAAGCAGGGCTGCGAAGCTTATAAATCCTATTTCGACCTTATGATTGAAGAACTGGACCGGGCGAATGCAATCATTGCGGAGTTTTTATCCGTAGCCCGAGTAAAAGCAGAAGATAAAGAAGTATTAAACCTAAATGACATTATCAACATTGTAAGCCCGCTATTGGAAGCTGATGCTTTAAAAAATGGACACGAAATTAAGCTGGCTTTAGATAATATTCCTAATCTTTTGTTGAGCAGCAAAGAGATCCGGCAAATGATACTTAACTTTACCAGAAATGCTTTTGAAGCAATGATTCAGCATGGCAAAGTAATTATTCAGACTTATAGAGATGAAGGTAATATCACCCTAGCTATTCAAGATAACGGTCCCGGCATTGACAAGAGCATTGTGGAGAAACTGGGTACGCCTTTTGTTACAACAAAAGAAGGCGGAACCGGACTGGGACTGGCCGTCTGCTACGGCATTGCCCAAAGACATGGGGCAGTAATTGATGTAAATACCGGTGAGTCTGGCACCACATTCTTTGTTAAATTCCCGTTAGGGCGGTTCCTGACTTAAATCTGTGATCCATTACTGACTCTATTTGTTAGTTTTGTGCTTTTGAATCCCTCAATCAAAAAATGCTAATTATTCCTCCTATCGCAAAATTCAGGCATGAACCGTCCTATTATTGAATATAATGGGAAAATCATGTATAATAGAAGTAGTTAAGTCATGGAGGTGTAATATGGCCAAAATTAAATGCGGAACTATTAATCCAAACGCCCTTAAGATCGCGGGAAAACCAAATCGGGCCATGACTCCTGAAGTCAAGTTGGCGCCTGTTTGGGTGGACCGGAAAAATGATTATCGACGCCATATAGAAAAACAAAAAAACCGCCGTTATTCCGATGATTACGGAAACGGCGGTTTTTATTATTTTTAGGAACTTCGTCGTTGTTAGTTATTAGATTCAATTCATTAGGATATTTACGAAAAATTTTGAAAGAAAAAGGACAAATGGAATTATTTGTCGAATATACGATAATCATGTAATATAATGCGATATACATAACTGGAAATGGGTATGTTCAAAAAGTAAAACAGTATGGATAAGGAGTGGAAATATGCAATTATTAAAGAACCAAAAGGTTGCAACTAAAGTTCTTTGCGTGCTTGTCATCTTACTTATTTTTATTTTAATTGTTGGCTGTGTAGGCTTCTATTCGGCACAAACATTAACCAAACTTTGCAAAGATATGTTCGACAACCGCCTTCAACCAATTGAGTTAATGGCTGAAATCCGCCTCACAAGCAAAGATACCGAATCCAAACTGTTAGAACTGATACAACTTACCGATCCGGTTGCGCAACAAATATTGCTTAAGGATATTGACCGAAACACCAAGACCATTAATAAACTGCAGGAACAATACCAGTCCGCAGAACTTGACACCTTTCAGAATCAGAAATTTGATGAGATGCAAAAGGAATTACCAAGCTATCGGCAAGCCCGTAGCGATATCATCAAACTGGCCACATCAGGAAAACAAAAAGAAGCTTTTGAACTATTTGAAGCAAGTAAGCCGATTTTTGCCAGATCATTAGACATCCGGACGGAATTATCGAACTACAACTCAAAAGCCGGCAAAGAACTTAATGAACAGGGAGCAGCTATGACTGCATCTGCTGTCAAAATGATTTTAGGAGTAACCGCTCTGGCGTTTTTCATTGCCGGTGCTTTAGGATTAACGCTTGCCAAGTCAATTTCCTCGCCGTTAAATAAAATGCTTTTAGTTGTAAATGAAATTGCTGACGGTGACCTGCGGGAGAAACCACGAACTGTGATATCCCGGGACGAAATTGGTCAGTTAGCTGATGCTATTGCTAAAATGCGCAACGAATTATCGGTGTTAGTCAGAAAAATAACAGATTCAAGCGGACATACCGCCGCTTATGCAGAAGAATTGGCGGCAACGGCCGAACAATCAACTCAAGCGGCCAATCAAGTTGCCTATGCTATTAGCGATATTGCAAACGGAGCCGAAAATAAGGTGAAATCCGTAAGTAACACCACTGCAATTATTGAAACAATGTCAGCCAGTATCGAACAAGTAGCCGCAGCTGCAAGTGGCGTTACCAATACTACCGATAAAACAGCCTATGCGGCAACACAAGGATTGGATGCCATTAATAAGGCTGTCAGCCAAATTGCCAACATCGAAGAAACAGTTATCAGCTCAGCTACATTGGTCGAAAAACTGGGGGCACGTTCGAAAGACATCGGGCAAATTGTCGAGACCATTTCCGGTATAGCAGGTCAGACCAATTTGCTGGCGCTTAATGCGGCAATCGAAGCAGCCCGAGCCGGGGAAACCGGTAAAGGATTTGCCGTAGTTGCCGAAGAAGTTAGAAAACTGGCAGAACAATCTGAAGCCGCGGCGAAACAGATTGCAGCTTTGATCCAGGAAACACAGCTGGATACTGATAAAGCAGTAGATGCTATGAACGAAGGAACTCAGGAAGTTAAAATTGGTACTGAAGTTGTAAATACTGCCGGCCAGGCCTTCAAAGACATTGCCGGATCAATCAGCCAAATATCAAGCCAAGTTAAAGAAATTTCTGCAGCTATTCAACATATGGCAGTAAACAGCCAGGAAATCGTATCAGTCGTCCAAGATATTGATAAGGTAACAAAGGATACTGCAACACAGACACAAACGGTTTCAGCAGCCACCGAAGAGCAATTGGCGTCAATGGAAGAAATCGCCTCGTCCAGTACCGATCTGGCCAAGTTAGCCGAAGAATTACAAAAGACTGTTCAGCAGTTTAGAACTTGATTGCTCCAAGTACATCTAGTAAAATAATAGCAGGCTATAATTATAGTAAGCATGCTCCCATTCCGGCAGCATGCTTACTATAATTATACGGTTATGATTCAACTGAAGGTGATTTTATGTATACTCTTACGATAAACGGTGAGACCAGTATCTCTGCTGTCATTCACCCCCCAGTAAACTGTGATGAGACTGCTAATGTTCTCATTATCTCTCACGGCTTCCGTGGATCTAAAGAAGGCGGTGGACGGGCAATACTGTTGGCTGATCAGGCAGCGGCTATCGGATTTACCGTAGTACGCTATGACTTTACTCCCCTGCAAATCCTGTCCTCACAAGTGCTGGAACTGGGTACCGTAGTAGATTATGCCCGTCAAAGTCTGGGAAAAACCATTTATCTGCTTGGCCGCAGCATGGGGGGCAGTGCATCTTTGGCTTTGGCGGCGAAGAACAGTAGTATTTCGGGATTGTGTTTATGGGCAACACCCTGGAATTTGCACGAAACCTTCCGTCTGGCTCTGGGTGATGGCTACCATCGTCTTGCAACAGGAGAACCATTTTTAATTGATGACACCTACGGACAAGTGGAACTCGGGCCTGAGTTTCTTCAGGATTTTGATAAATTTGATCTCTTGCAATCAACGCGGGAGATTCACACCCCGCTTTTTATCCTGCACGGTACGGCAGATGCCATAGTTCCCCTGCATCAAGCACAAGAACTTTATCATGAAGCCAATACACCCAAGAAGCTTGAGCTGATTGAAGGCGCCGATCACCAGTTTTCTCAGCATGCCGCCGAGGCAACTACCGCAGTAATTAATTGGCTTAAAACAATAAATTAGACAGTTTTTGATCATAATAAGCCTTAGTGATACGACTAACCACAGAGGACACAAAGGACGCAGAGGGTTTTATTATTACTCGTATTCCCCGCTAAGCTTTAGACTCAATGTATTTCCACGTTATCACAATTAATGCCGGTTAATACTTCCCTCTTGCGCGATGAATATCGCGTCGTTCCACTCCGTGTCCTCCGTGTCCTCTGTGTCCTCTGTGTCCTCTGTGGTTCAAAAAATATTAGCACAGACTGCCTATAGTTTAAAAACTTATACATTCTAATAGTAAAATACAGAAGTGAAACCTATTT
Organism: Bacillota bacterium; assembly: GCA_023434855.1. The sequence goes on from JAEYSJ010000282.1 coordinate 6,477, forward strand.
ATACGGTTTCACTTCTTTTTCGCAACAGCGGTGTCAAATCTCCCTGATACATAATATGCAAATGATGCATCGCCCGGGATAAGGCTACATATAAAAGCCGGGCATCAAAAGCCTCAGCTGTGAATTCCGCTGCTGCAGCATTCCAGACGATGACGCCGTCAAATTCCAGGCCTTTGGCCAATGAAACGGGCAGGACAGATACTCCGCCCCGGTAACTTGCCGCCTGACCTACGACGAGATGGATCGGACAAGTTATTTGCTCAGCTTTTACCGCATGAAGCAGCTTGTCATGTAATTCTACAGCATCTTTTTCAAGCTTAGTGATTATACCAATTGATTTTGCACCCCGTTCCAAGAATGTTTTTAACATTTTGGCAGTACGGCATACTCCCTGTTCGGGTGAAAGGATCTTTTCCATTGTCGGCTTGCGTCCAATTTCGTACACTGGTACAGCACGGGTATGCCCCTGGGGCATAACGCGGTTGAACACATCAATAATTTCTTTGGCGGAACGGTAACTGTAACTGATTTCACGATATACTGCCCTGGCGTCAGCAAATATCTCTTTTAGCAGTACATTCCAATTGCCAATACTCCTGTAGGAATAAATACCCTGAGACAGATCACCCATAATTGTGAATGAACCGTTACTTGATAGTCGTTTTATGATAGCGAATTCGAGAGCATTCAAATCCTGCGCTTCATCAACCACGATATGGTCAAATTTGGTAATATGCCGCCAGCCATTAACCAGATATGCGAGATAAGCCAGCGGCGCAAGATCTTCCCGCTCTACTTGGTCAGCGCTCAAAATACTCAAAGAGGAGTTTCTGATGGTATCCAAATCATAATTCTTATCTTTAACGGACTTGAAGGCGGCTTTATCAGCAAAGACTTCCCTGTAGGCATCCATTAAGTTTAACGGATTCCAACGCTTTAGATACTTTTCCAGAAAGGCATCCGCCGCGGTACGGGATCGTTTTGTTTCTTCTTCTGAACTCCCCCCTTTGGCTTGGCGCGCTTTTTTGATATCGACATAGTTATTGACACGGAAAGTGATATAGTTAGTTAGGGACCGCAAGCGTTCGTTATACGGTGCTTTGATATCTGCCATAAACCTGTCAAGCTGTTCCTTTGCAGTAATCAGCAGGCGCCCGTCGAATAAACTGATGTCTTCTAACTTCAGACAGATTTTTCGCACTTTGCGTTCCATATATGTCTCAAGAATTTGGATGAAATCCAATGACCCTTTAAGCCGGGCAATATCCTGCAATAACCGGACATTTTCCTTGTTACGGCCTGACATAATAAGTTCAAGCCGGTGGTCCTCAATAATCTTATACTCTGTACGAGTAATCATAGCCACCAGATCTTCCCAAACCATTTGATGCACATCAGCGGCGTCTATTTCCGGCAAAAGTTCGGAAATATAATCAAGAAATATCCGGTTAGGTGCAATCACAATTAATTTTTTAGGGTCAAGTTTTTCAGTATATAAAAGATAAGACAGGCGATGTAGCCCTATCGTACTTTTGCCTGACCCCGCCACCCCTTGGATGACCGTCACTTGGTTAAGCGGCTCGCGGATGATTTTATTTTGTTCTAATTGAATGGAAGTAACGATATCCTTTAGTTTGTCAGTTGCCCCTTGCCGCAGTCTGTCAACAAGGAGAGGGTCGGCAAGCAGCGCTTGTTGTTGACGGGCCATGACCTGATCCAATATGTAATTATCAACAATGGCCTTCAGAGTGCTATTTTCAATCTTATATTGACGTTTAAGGTTTACATCACCGCTATAATGGTAGCGTCCCTGTACATCGTAACTGGCTCTGCCGGCATAGCATTCATAAAATACTGCAGAAACGGGATCGCGCCAGTCAAAAACCAAAATATCCTGAGGCCCCTGGATTTGAAGTCTGGCTACTTTGCATCGCCCGATATAAAAGCTGATAAATTCCTCAGTTCCGTCCTCCCGGAAATTCACCCGCCCAAAATATGGACTAGGAATTGCCCCTTCAAGATCGTAAATTTTCTTTGCATTGTCACCGCGCAGCATTGCGTGAACATAGGCACTGATCTCGTCTTTCACCGATAGTGATTTTTGCATACTATTGAAACGGTCATCAATATCGGAGTGAAGGTCGGTGATGATTTGGTGGATTTCCGTAACAGTGTTTTCCAGGTGACTTCTTTCCACTTCAAAGTCCGGGTGTTGTTCAGCCATACCTACCTCCTGTTCTAATTTTGCAGGCAATCTTCGCAAATGCACAACGCCGACAAAAAAAGAAGCATGTGCCTGTGGCAGAAAGTGCTTCAATCTTGGAAATTAGTATTTGTTTGCCCGAAGGGTAAAATGTGTAATATTTATTATAGTTGTTAATTGTGTATATTACAAGTTATTATGCTTTAATTTTAACGGATTTTTTGGTAAACTTTGTTTATTATATATTTTGAAAGATGTATAATAACTCCTATGGATGCAATTGGAGGAATTTAAAAAACGATGATGAAATCACTGGTATTGGCGGAAAAGCCGAGTGTAGCACGGGAAATTGCCCGTGTATTAAAATGCAATCCCAAAGAAAAAAGTTACATGGAAGGTTCGTCCTATGTCGTAACATGGGCTCTCGGGCACCTGGTTACCTTGGCGGAACCGGAAGACTATAACGCAAAATATAAGGAATGGTGTTTAGAAGACTTGCCGTTAATGCCTGGCAATTTGGATTTGAAGGTCATAAAAAAAACGGCTCATCAATTTTATGCTATCAGCCAATTAATGAGACGTTCAGATATAAAGGAATTGATTATCGCCACCGACGCCGGCCGCGAAGGAGAATTAGTGGCTCGCTGGATTATGGCAATGGCTAAGTGGAAAAAGCCATTCAAGCGATTATGGATTTCATCCCAGACCGATAATGCCATTCGCGAGGGATTTGCTTCATTAAAGCCCGGAACTGCTTATGATAATCTCTACGATGCGGCAGTATGCAGAGCAGAGGCAGACTGGCTGGTCGGCCTTAACGTCACCCGGGCGCTGACCTGCAAGTTCAATGCCCAGTTAAATGCCGGCAGAGTACAGACACCTACACTGGCAATGATCGTAAACAGGGAAACAGAGATTCAGAAGTTTATTCCCCGTGATTATTGGACTTTGCGCGCCAACTTTGGCGATTATTTTGGCGACTGGCGGGACAGCAACGGCAACAGCCGTATCTTTGACCATGCCCATGCCGTAGAAATTGCTGAAAAACTTAAAGAACAGCCTGCAAGCATCAGGGATGTCCGTACAGAAGCCAAACAGGAACCTCCTCCGCTGGCCTATAATCTCACCGAGCTTCAACGGGACGCAAATAAACGGTATGGCTTCTCAGCCCAAAGAACTTTATCTATTCTGCAGGGGTTATATGAGCGGCATAAACTGGTGACTTATCCCCGTACCGATTCCCGGTATATCAGCACCGACATTGTGCCTACCTTGCCTAAAAGACTCAAAAGCATTGCTGTTAGCCCTTATGCTGATCTTGTTAAGCCACTTTTACAAAAGCCAATAGTCACGACCAAACGGTTTGTTGACGATTCCAAGGTTTCCGATCATCATGCCATCATCCCTACCGATCAGCCGCTACAACTCGCAGCACTCAGTCTTGAAGAAAAAAACCTGTACGACTTGATTGCCCGGCAGTTTATTGCTGTGCTTTATCCCCCTTACCGTTATGATCAAACAACAATGATCACCGCGGTTATGGATGAAAATTTCTACTCTGTTGGCAAGGTTGTCAGGGATCAGGGCTGGCGGGCAGTTACTTCCCGGCAATCTGAACAGGGAGAGACAGATAATGATTCATTGCCGGAGCAGTCTTTAAAAATATATAAAAAAGGCGAAACCACCAAAGTTCACAATTGTAAAGTAAATAAAGCCAAGACAAAACCGCCGGCCCGCTACAGCGAAGGCACCTTGCTTGCAGCAATGGAGAATCCCGGTAAATTTATTGAAGATGAGGAATTGCGGGAGTCTATCAAACAAGGCGGGTTGGGAACAGTTGCCACCCGGGCAGAAATTATCGAAAAACTGATTCATACCAGTTACATTGAACGCCAGGGTAAAGAATTAGTTCCTACCTCTAAAGGCAAACAACTTATCGGGCTGGTTGCAAAAGATCTGAAATCACCGGAGCTTACTGCGCAGTGGGAGCAGGTACTGGCCAATATTGCTAAAGGTAAAGATAGCAAGGAAGAGTTTATGGCAAATATTCGGGAATATACTGTTGCTTTAATAAACGACACCATTGCTGATACTGCCACTTACAAGGCAGATAATGTTACCAAGATTAAGTGCCCATTATGCGGCAAATTTATGTTGTTGGTTAACGGCCGGAAAAAAGGCAAAATGCTGGCTTGCCCGGACCGGGCCTGCGGACACAGGCAGCCAGAGAAGGAGAACGAATTCGGCGGATTCAGAACTTCCAAAAAGGACAGCCGAATTAACCAAAAACTTATTTCCCAATACAGTGATAACACTGATGTAAGCAATAACTTGGGCGATTTGCTGAAAGCTGCCCTAAGCAAGAAAGAATAGTGCAAAGAAATTATAAATTTTTGCTGAAAATGATGGAAATTGAGCAGGAGAATTATAATAATCAACGAATAAAATGCTTTCATACAAAAATTAAGGAGTGATAAAGATTGAACCGCTTATGTCAATGGGCGATGTTTCTTGTATTTGTACTGGCCATAACCGGGGCAGGAATAAAGACCGTTCAGGCTTCAGATGTTTCATTAAAAGAACGATATTCAGCCGAGTTGGCCACAGAAGGGTCTCTTGCTGTCCTAATCGATAAAAGAGCACAAACGCTGTCACTATATGACAAGGGTCAAGTCGTAAAAATTTACCGTTGTGTTTTTGGTGTTAACCCCAATGGAGACAAAGAACACCTGGGGGATAACAAAACGCCGGAAGGCCGTTTTTATGTAACTGATAAGGAAATACTGAACGGGGATCCTACACTCGGAAATAGATGGATTGGCCTAAGCTATCCTGACGTACCCCATGCCGAAGCAGGACTGCGCAAGGGAATAATTAGCTCTGACCAATACTGGGCCATTGCCACCGCGAACAAAGAACGCCAGCTTCCGCCACAAAATACAGAATTGGGCGGTTGGATTGGCATTCACGGCGCCCATGAAGATTTAACCAAGGACGGAACTAACTGGACGGAGGGCTGCATTGCCTTGCTTGATTCCGATCTGAAGGAATTGTTTTCAGTACTGCGTGTAGGGACACCAGTTATCATTTCCGGCTAGCGGCCTTCAGGGGAAAATATATACTGACAATATAAAAAAGTTCGAACTCCTGTCGATGACGGAAGTTCGAACTTTTATTTTATTAATAATAGGCTATTGTACGATAAGTAATTTCAGAAGGTATAGATGGGGCGGATAAGGACTGCCCACGCTGGTAAGTCGCCTTCATAATCCAGTTGCCTGCCTTGTCAAATTTATAGATAAATATCTGACCATTGGCAACTGAACCATCATTATTATAGGTATAATAGGCTGATGGCAACCCCTGGGGACCATAAATTGTTATGGAAGCCAATGAGCCATCGGCGCGATAGTGCTGTTGGGCTGTTTTCCATCCGGTAGAAACATAATTATTTACCAAGTGGTGCCGCATGGATCCGTCTGTGAGATAATCGGTTTCTTCAAGCCGGTGGCCGTTAAGTCCATATTGGTATACCTTTGAACCATAATCAGCTGTGCCATCCTTACATGTACGCTTTATCGTCTGATAGCCCTGCCCGCTATATTCATAGATTTCGCGCAGAGTGACTACCCCATCGGAGCCAAAGTAGCGAGTCTCTGCACGATTACCGTCGCTATTGTATTCGTAAACAGCTCCTGTATCGAGTACGCCATCAGCATTGTAACGGTTTTCAGCAACAAGTCGCCCGCTCTCATCATAAAGAAACTCTTTGTGGAAAAACAAGGTGAGATCAGGTTTGAACGATCGCTGTTCTTTCAGTCTTCCGTCCCTGTCATAAAGAAACTCGGTTTCTTGTTGAAAGGAACCATCTGTCAGATAATGTCCGCTGGCTAGAACACGGTTTGCCGAATCGTATTGTGTACCTTTATCACAATATACTCTGTTGTCTTTATACCAAGTAACCCTGGTTATATAGCCAGCCGGATTAAAGTGTGTTTTGCGCACAAGTATCCGGGAAGACTCGAGACCATCGGGTGATACTGCAGCCTGTTCCACGACAACAGCTTTTACCTGTCCCACGAGACCTTCATCATCCCGGTGCGAGGCAATACCTTCTGCTGCCGCACTGCCGGCAAGACAAAAAATAACCATGCAAATGAACATCAGGATATAGAAAAGCTTGAAACGCATTTCGCACCACCCTTTTTTCTTAATGATTCTATAAATCTAATTGGTAATTTCGCTAATCAGCAGGAAAAATCCTTTTTTCTAGGGAATTATTGTATTAAATAATAATTGTTAGTTACAGCAATGGTTTTACATGATACAAATTGCGGTCTGAATGCACTTGCCATCGAAAAAAGGAGGGTTGATTTATGAAACTTATAATTTTGTTGATACTCTTTGTCAATTTATTGCTTGGAGTAGTTGAAGCTTCCCCTGTAATACGAATCAATATCCCGGAGTTGATGCTTAGACTGTATGACGGTCCTACTTTGGTGAAGGAATACAGCATAGCTGTCGGCGTACCATATGAACCTACGCCTGTAGGTAATTTCCGAATTTTTTATAAGGAAAAAAGCCCGACATGGTATCCGGGATCGGGTTTCACTGACAAAACGCCCGTTCCCCCAGGTCCTGACAACCCCTTAGGCAGCAGGTGGATGGAGTTTTCCCCGGCGTACGGCATCCACGGAACTAACAAAGACTGGTCCATTGAGTATCCGGTTTCCGGAGGCTGCATCCGTATGCATAATGCAGATGTGCAAGAATTATATGACATTGCAGACATTGGAACCCCGGTTATTATCACATATCAAAGTCTTGTACTTTTGGAAAAACCCGGTGGTCTATACCTGAAAGTATGTCCTGATATCTACGGCAAAGGACAAAATACCAGGGTAAATTTCACGGAGCTCTTTCAGCCTTATTCCAACCGGTATTCGCTTATTACTAAATTTGACATTCCCGAAAACCCTCCTGCCGTATATGAAATTAAAATAGGTACATTAAATGCGCCAAAACGAGTTCCATAACATTAACTAAAAAATAAAGAATCCCTGGTAAAATCTAATATTTACAAGGGATTCTTTGTGTGCTTCCTAATTTTATTTTTTCTTTTTTACTTGTGGTTTAGTCGGAGGCTTCACCTTCTTAGCCTGATTGGCAAGTTCCGTCCCGTACCTGGCTCCGCAAAGCGCACAAGCCATAAATCCATCCTGCATATACATAGCGCTGGCAGGAAATAGGTTCATACATACAGGGCATTGTTTCATCAAATCTTCTGAGCTCTCCTTCATCAGACTCTGCCTCCTTTTAATTTATGTATTGCTTGGTACTATTCGGTCTTATTCTTATTGATATTATTCGCCTTCCGGAGTACCCTTTTCCTGCAAAGGATGTATGAATATTAATCACTGATTTCCCCAGTTTTTTAGATCGTCCACTGAATTATGGCTGCCTGCAATTGATAGTGACCGAAGTTGGGCAGTCTTCTTGTATTGATGGGACTGCATCCTTCCGCGGATATCATCCAGAAAACTGACCGCCTCAGGTAAAAACGGCCCCTTGTTAAGCATAACGCACTCTGCCCGCACCGCCATGGCGGCATCGGTAACCTCAGACCGGGTAGGAACCCCAACTTTAATCAGATTTTCAAGCACCTGGGTAGCCCAAATTACCGGTACATGTGCTGCTTCGCAAATCCACAGTATTTCTTCCTGCAATTCCGCTAAGCGGGCATATCCAACTTCGATAGCCAAATCGCCTCTGGCAATCATCACTGCAAAAGGTTGCCGGGCAGCAGCCTGAACAATGATTTCAGCCAAATTCTCAATGGCTTCTGTTGTTTCAATTTTAGCTATAAGGGGAATACTTTGCGCTTTACGTCCGATGCGGCGTTCCAATTCCTGCTGCAGCAACAAAATATCACCGCCGTGTTTGACAAAGGAATAACCAATAGCATCCGCCTGTTCGGCAATAAAGTCCAAATCCTCGAGATCTTTTGGCGTTAATGGTGGTACCATTAATGCCGTTCCGGGAAAGTTCAGACCTTTTTGCGGTTGTAACCGCTTGGGCTTTCCCTCAGTAGCCGTCACCCGCACCATTGCCCCTTGCTCGTCAATGCTTTCTACGATACCGGTAATATGACCGTCATCCACCATAACCTGGCACCCCGGACGAAGGGATGCAAACACTTCCGGTAAACTAACCGAAATGCTTATACGTGGCTGGCTAAGTTCGCCCGGGATTCCATTTCTCGACATAAAAAATATGTCCCCAGCTGCCACCTTGTTGTCAGGCGCTGTAGTAGAAATACGGGTGATACGGATTTTTGGCCCCGCCAGGTCCATGTAAATCTGGCATGAGTAACCAAATTCTTTTTCTGCCTGCCGGATATTATCAATCATCCCTTGCCACTTATTCCGGTCGTCATGTGCGCAATTGATCCTGGCAATATTCATACC
>JAEYSJ010000294.1 GCA_023434855.1 Bacillota bacterium
AGGTAACTATGACGTAGAAATAGAATGTGATATCCCCAACGATCTTGGCCTGTTGATTACTTCTTTCAACGAAATGGCTCGTGAACTGCACGAAAGTGAGAAATTGAAAACCGAATACGAAGAAAATAGAAAGTCCCTGATCACCAACATTTCCCATGACTTGAAAACACCCATAACTGCAGTTCAAGGCTATATTGAGGCCATACTCGACGGTACTGCCACATCCCCGGAAATTAGAGACCAGTATCTGCGGATAATCCATCGAAATACGGTCTACATCAATCGCCTTATCGATGATCTTTTTCTTTTTTCTAAACTGGACATGCAGAAACTGGATTTTCACTATGAAAAAGTACAGATTTCACGCTACCTGGACGATGTAATGGAAGAGTACCGGTTTGAACTTGAGGGAAAAAACGTCGAATTTCATTATCTTTCCCAATTGGACAGTGACGTCTATGTAAATCTTGACAGGAAGAGATTCCGCCAGGCACTTAACAATATTATCAATAATGCCGTCATCCATGGCCCGGATAATAATCTGCTCATTCAGAGCGAGGCATTTAAACATAACGATGTCATATCTATTGTCATCCGTGATAATGGGCCCGGAATTCCCGAAGATAAGCTGCCCTACATCTTCGACCGATTCTACCGCATTAATACGGAACGGACAAAAGATCTTACGAGTACAGGACTGGGGCTGGCAATAACCAAAGAGCTGATTGAAGCCCATGGGGGAACAATTACTGTGTCCAGCAGCGGGTCAAGCGGCACATGCTTCACAATCACCCTGCCTGTTCTATCACAGCAAAAGGAAGGTGGCTGTGAATGAAACGCATATTGATTATTGAAGACGACCTGGATATAGCCGAACTGGAACGCGACTATCTCCAGTTAAACGGCTATATGGCGGAAATTATCCAAGACGGACTACAAGGCCTGAAAAAAGCGCAATCCAGCCCATTTGACCTGGTAGTCGTCGATCTAATGCTGCCAAATGCTGATGGATACACCATCATTAAGAGTCTTCGTAAAACCCTGGAAATACCCATCATTGTTGTTTCAGCCAAAAGCGATGATATCGACAAAATCAGAGGGCTGGATTTCGGTGCCGATGATTATCTGACCAAGCCTTTCAGCCCGGCAGAACTTGTGGCCAGAATCAAATCCCATATAAAAAGGTACGAACGTCTCAAAGGCCTGGCAATCACAGCAGAAGTCATTCAATATAAGGGCCTGGAAATATATACTGCTTCCCATAAGGTTTTGGCAGACGGGAAAGAAGTCTATCTTACGGCCAAAGAATATGAACTGCTGTTATTTTTTGCTTTAAACCCCAATATCGTCTTCACTAAAGAACATCTTTTTGATACGATTTGGGGTGCAGACTATATCGGCGATACCGCTACTGTCGCTGTGCATATCCAGAAAATTCGCAAGAAGATCGAAAAAGACCCCTCGAATCCTGAATATATCGAAACACTGTGGGGAAGCGGCTACCGGTTTAATCCTTCGTAACACTGGTAAAACTAGTATTATTGGCATGTCATTTAAAGGAAATGCTGTTTGCCATTTTAAACCCTCTTTAAAAATATTTTACAGTGTAAATACTTGACGATTGAGCAAAAAGCGATTATTGTTTGTATGTATAATAAAAGCATAAGAGGCAGCTTCTTTCTGAAAACCCGGGAAAAGCCTTCTCTTACGCATTACTTCAAGAATGACAGGAGGCAATTACATATGAAAGTGCTGGCAATTATCGGGAGCCCCAGAAAGAACGGCAATACAGCAGCAATGGTCAATACCTTATGCAAAGGAGCGGCTACGGCTGAACATGAGACCGAGGTAATTTACCTCACCGACCTGAACATTCACGACTGCATCGCCTGTGACCAATGTAAGACAGGCAAGATTGAATTCTGCGCCATTAATGATGATATGCAACAATTATATAAGGCGATCATCAACGCTGACTGCATTGTTTTTGGCACACCTGTATATATGGGACAGATGACCGGCCAGATGAAGAACTTCCTTGACCGCTGGTATACATTTGTCGATGAGAATTTCACCATACATCATGTTGCAGGAAAAAAATACATTACCGTTACCTCCAGCGGCGCACCTGCTGAAATATTCGGTTCCTTATCAGAGTATTTCAACCATTGGCTCGGAAATTTCTTTAAGATGGAAGCTGTCGAGAATATTATGGCCGGGGATCTTGGTCCGGCAGGCGCCATACATGGCCGTCCTGACTTGCTTATTATGGCAGAAACTATTGGACATTCCCTTAAATAGGCCAATAATACAACTTCACTATTCGGCAAAGATAAGTGCCTAATTCCTTTACCACTGGGAATTAGGCACTTTTATGCTTCGGACAACCTTTACAGACCAAACTGGCAGATGATCCCATTAGAGAAAGCATCCGCCATCATCATGGCTTCTGCCTTAATACAGTCAAAAGTCTTGATACCTATTGTATAATTCCCGCTAAGTGTGGCCACAGCCTCATCTTTTGTTCACGCCAGGTGCTTGTAATATCCAGAGAGGTTTGTGGTTTTAATTAATTGTTTCCGCCGGAAATATCCAGTTTTACTTTATTGCTTTTCATATGGCCCGGAGTTATTGGACTTTTGCCTGATCCCGCTTCTTTTACTGCATCAAAACAATAGCGCAAAGTGATAGTAGCCAATACAACCAAGCCGCCGACCATAGAATAGAAACCGGGAATCTCCCCGAGAAATAAAAAAACCCAAACGGGATTCAAAATAGGCTCAATTGAGGTAATCAAAGTAGCCTGAAGGGCATTTATATGCCGAATGGCGTAGGAGTATAAAACATAGGCAAGCCCCAACTGAAATACTCCCAGCAGTAAGATGCCCAGTAAATTAGAAACCTGCAGCGAATTCCCCGGCCAAAAGAATAAGCTAAGAGCGAAAGTCAACAAATTACCCAATAAAACCGATCCATAAGGTGAATCGTTTTTCTGCAATCGCATAAAAATAATAAACAGCGCAAAGGCAACCCCTGAAGCAACAGCGCAGATATTTCCAACCATGCCGCCTGTCGTTACTTTGTCGACAAAGAAAAAAAGCATCCCGCTTAATACCATAAAAATCGTTAACCAATCGCGGCGGGTAGCATTTTCCCCCAGCAGCCAACCACTCATAAGTGCCACATAAACAGGAGCGGTATATTGCAGTAAAATAGCGTTCGCCGCAGTAGTCAGTTTTGTTGAAATTACAAATAAACTGACACAGCAGCAGTAAGCTGCCGCTCCTGCCCACTGCGTCCTGGAAAAGGAAAGCTTTTGCTTACGAAAAGCGATCCCAATTACTGCTGCGGCAATAATACTGCGCGCACCCGCAAGGGCCATCGGGTGCCAATCTACTAATTTGATCAATACACCGCCCAAACTCCAAAGAACAGCTGTTAGCGTCAGGCAAAAAACTGCCTTTCTTTGCTCAGTCATCCGGTTTATCCTTTCTTTTCAGTCATTTGCCTACTTGGATATTATAGAATAAAAAAGCGAAAAGAGCCACCCCTGGCTTATGTAAAATAGCCGTGATGGCTCCTGGCTAGCCTTGCATCTTATCCCTTCTTTGCTAATCCCACCGGGCACAGCTTCATGCAATTAAAACACATATATTGATTTCCTAAATGCGCAGATTGCCGCAAACGGGCATATTGTTCACTTAACAGCATTTTTTTCTGTTCTTCCGGCGAACTGCCTAACAACTGCGCACGGAAAGCAATGTCAGCCCCCAATCCATAAGGCTGTGAACAGCCTAGACATTTCATTACATCAGTTTTCCCTTCGTTATCCAGCGCTCTGCCGGGGCAATTCTCTACACAGAGGTTGCAGTGAATACAAAAATCCTGGTCACATTTTGCCGACGGCTGCAAAGAAAGATTAGTAATGATACTCGTGAAATTAACCCGAGTGCCAAACCGGGGATGAATAACGAGATTATGGCGGCCAAATGAACCCAACCCTGCTGCAACAGCCGCGTGCCGCTGGGAAAAATCAGCTACAGCTTTCCGGTCATTGTGAATTTCAAAAGGAAATGAAAGCGGAATAGAGGCAATTTGCGCATTGTATTTATTCTCTAAAAACCGCGCAATCCGGTAACTGGAAGACCTCGCAAACGCGCCTAAATCCAAATAACCGTTTTGTGCCACGCTCATACTCGGACTTTCACAGCTTGACGTAACTTTAAACGCCATTACAATAATTGATTTGGCATCAGGCAAAAACTTTGTAATCTCGTAGGATTTGGGGCTTTGATAGTCCTCGACACAGGCAAAACCTACATCATCCACTCCTAAGTCCAAAATATAATCTCTAATTTGCTTCTCCATTAATTATCACTCCTCATTTATTTTTATGTGTATATGCACTAATGTCTGTAAAAAAATTATGGTACAAGTGCCTCCAACTTGGAAATTAAAGATTTAAAATGCTCCAACTCTTGTTCTCCTAAATATTCCTGCAGTGATGCCTGTGCTTCATCCCATAGTGCTGTCGCACTGGTCAACGCCGATTTTCCGGCTCCTGTCAGAATAACTTGCCGCGATCGGGGATCTGCCCCGGAATTAACCTCTATCAGGCCTGCCTCCACCAGCGGCTTCATATTCCTGTTCAGGGTAGTCCGGTCAATACGCATAAATTTGGCCAGTTCACTGATAGTGACCGGTTCCACCTTTTCAACATGCCGCAACAAGGAATATTGGGTAAGTTTTAGCCCGCTTGGCTCCAGAACCTTCTCGTAGAATTGCGTCACCGCCCGGGAAGCTCGCCTTATATTCAGACAATGACAGGGACTGGGACTTTTAGGATAGTACCCGGTAATATGCTTCATGCACTACTCCTTTCACTACATCTCAACAGTCAATGTGTATATACACGTATAATTATACTCTTATAATATACTCTACAACCTGTCATGTCAATATTATCGGGATATTTTTAATCACCTGCCGTCTCTTTTTCTGCAAAAGCCATAAGCTGCGACAGGTTAGGAAAAGAATCACAATTTCTTTATTTTGCCCAGTCCCTATTTGTGTCCCATATCCAAAGCCTAAGACTGCCACAAGATTTACAAATATCAACATAGGTTCTTTCGCATTCCTGTACTTTTCCCAACAAACTATCGTTTGTATTATATACGGGACCTACATCAAAACGTACTGAGGATCCGGTCCGAAGAAATTTAACGCCTCTTTCAATATCCTCGCTGCCGCAATAAATACACTTGTTTATATCCATAATCAATACCCTCCCAACTGTATTATTTGCAGGTCTTTTCTTACATTAATTTTTGTAAAAGTCCCAGAACTGTCCAGATTAAAACAAACTCTATTATAAATTAAAAAAGCTGAAAAATCCATCTCTTGTACCTAGCGGAAAGTCTTCTCATAAAGGTTTTTATTATTTGGGCAGGTTTTAGTCAAATACAATTAAATAAATGACCATCCCAAAATTAAAGACTTTGCTTTTATCATTTATTGGCTTAAAATAGTATTATATACAAATTAAGGAAGAAGGAGGAGAAGGTATTTGTTAAGTATGAAGAAAAAAAGCTTAGTATTAGCGTTAATCAGTCTGTTGCTTATTGCACTGACAAGCAGTGTTTCCGCCGGATCAGGAAAAGCCGGTGTAAATCATAAACCTGCTCAACTTATTTCCGGTGGACCGGAGGGATATTATCTATGGCAGGATGATCACGGCTTTCATATTTGGACAACAGCTCGCGGTAAAAAGCATGTTTTTAGCGGGGTAATCCGGACAGATGGTATCATCTCTCACGTTAGAGGCCATCGTTTAGAAGGCAGAGACTCCATCGATGTTTACTCTGATAGCAAAGAAGGATTTTGGTACGGTTTTTCCGTCAGCGAAGAAGACCGGCCCTATTTTGGCTTTGACGGCCATGAAATAGATACAGAACATGATAACCTTTATTTTAAGTTTCATACCGCCCGGGGATCGGATGGGCTTAGCTTTCGCCTTAAAGAAGCAAGTTTTGTCGATTTTGATTTGTCAATTGATGGACATCAGGTCTCCCACCGGAAATATATGCTGGGGGCAATGGATGATATTTCCCCGACAATTATATCGGTGAATTAATCAGGCTAAGTTGAACAGCAAGAACTTTCCTCAGCTTATAAGTTGGAATGACAAACGGCTTCACCCATATTCACACTGGGTGAAGCCGTTTATCGTTCAATGCTAACAGTCCAAAGCATCAGTAATTTTCGAGTTATATATTATCCCCTCTGGCTTTTATTCATTCGCGCCGCAATTTTCCTCTTCCTGGTCTCCCAGCACTTCTTCAAAGGTATCAAGAATATTGGCGTGATGGTCTTCCAATGCATCGCTAATTAATCGCAGAGCCGCATTTGTCTGCTCTTCCGGCAAACCCATGGAAATGATAATATCTGACAAGCGGTCTTCAAGGATATCGACATCTGTGGTAAATAGAATCGGGATTTCTTCCATTATTTCCTCATCTTTTTCATTACACATATTAAACACCTCTTTGCCGCAATTTTAGACAACACTTTTTGCCAATTCATATTGTCTAAAATCATCGTAACACACTTCAAGGCAGTATTTGTAAACGTTTTGTTAAGTAGTCGTTAATATTCTTGTATTACCCTCTATAGCGGACCGGCAAATTTGCTTACCAAATCCTCCATCAAGGCCAATCCTCCCCGAAAGCCGGCATAACTCCGGTCGATAACCAACCTGTCTAGGGCCGGAAAAGAAACACTTAAATGGAGAGCGCCAAACTCTTCGCCTGCTATATATTTCTCCAATGAACTGGCAAACAGGGCTAAGAAACTTCGCCCTTTTAATTTTTCCCGGATTTTATAGGCATCGATTTCAAAAATTATTTCCGGCTTAAGAACACTCTCCAGTCCGTCGGTCAGCTCTTTAATAATATCTCCCCGCACCTCTTCCGGCGGATTGTCAGAAATTATTACAACTTCCGCCAAATAGCCAATCTCGTTACTTAAGTACTTGGTAACGCCCACAGCAGTATTGCTGTCAGCCACCACTGCATAATAGGTGTGAGGCAGACCGGCAAACAAAATATCCCCTAAATACTCCGTAGAACGATATGCTTTTTTTTCTTCCGCAGCAATAACCGTTTCTACTTTTCCCCTGTCAATTCCCAGTCTCTCGCCAACCTGGCGCAGGAAATGGCTGGTCTGTTTAGGGCCGACCGGTACGCTGGGAAAAGCCGCATATGGAATATTAAATTTCTCCTGAAGCTTATTTACAATTTTGTGGCCATTCCAGGTGGACAAGACGATGCTAAGCTCGGCGGCGGAAATTTTTTTGAGATTCTCCAACCCTTGTTCCTCAGTAAAAATTATATTAACTTTTAGGCCAAGCTTTTCCAGCGTCTGGCGAATTGTTGCCAGATCTCCTTTGTAAAAGATATTCTGGTTAGGCACAATGCCGAAAATATTTATTAATCCCTTTTCCGTTGGCTGTGCCACAAGCAATTGGTCGATAATAGCTTCAAAAAACTGCTCGTAACCGGTGTAAGAATTCCCGGCAAAGCCTGCTGTTTTTACATTAATAATCGGCGCTTTATCTCTAAACTCACTCACAACCGCTTCCACATCATCGCCAATTAATGACGGAACGCAACCGGAAATTACGGCAAACAAGTCCCCCTTTAAAAGTTCCTGACTTGATGCAATTAAATCCCGCAACTTGTTTTCACCGCCAAAGATTACATGCTCTTCGATCAAGCAAGAGCATGGCGTACTGGTAGTCCCAAATTGCCCACCGGTATTTTGCCCACTGGGGTAATGCTGCCCGAACAGCTGGCCTAAGCCGCAACCGGCCCCGGCGTGCAATATCGGCACAGTCCCATAGATAGCCAGCGCCGTTGAGTAGGCGCCGCCTAAAGAGCAAGAATAACGCGGCGCTTCCGCTACTTCCGGATATACTTGTTCATTTTCTAATTCATTCTGGACTGTCATCGCTGCTACGCCTCCTTATGCCGCAAATAGTAAAGTGAGTTCGGCTGCTGATACCACCAGTCTTTATATATATCACCGGTTTTCGCCAGCATGGTTTGCTGATAAGTCTGGCTTTTAAAAGCCTGCAGCAGGAAATTACCGGCAGCTACTGCACCAGAATAGCCGCTCTGTTGACTCCATGGCCGCGGATCACCTCTCAGTGCATGCACTCTGCTGGCCCCTTTATTTCTTTTATATGCGCCACCCTGAAAGG
>JAEYSJ010000312.1 GCA_023434855.1 Bacillota bacterium
ATATCCGGAGGCGTAATAACATGATATTCAGGCAGCACCATTTCATTGATGGCAATATCCTCACCAATAATGCGCACATGCTGCCACGGCGCAGCTGCATTGATGATTTCGGCAAAGCCATCAACAAAATGAACATCCTCAACCATTATGACCCCATTAGTCTCCGGTGGCATTAAATCCCCGGTATCTACAATATAACAGCTATTGTCAACAAAAGGCTCGCCCAGCTGTAAAACTTTCAATCTTTTAGGAGTTGTTTCCCCTGCGCCAAAAGTATCCTGCGCCCTTACGGCAATTCCATCCATTGCTGAACCATTGTAATGGGGAACAGACTGCCTGGCGTAAGAACATTTCGCTGTCACCCTGCCCAGAGAATCGTCTATTGGTATTTCTTCAGTAGAAAAATTGTCAAAAAATCCTGCTGCAGTCAGTTTATCCAGCCATAACCCTTCTGCCTGCTCCCGTGGCAGACATTCCAGGTACGCTTTGACTTTATGCAAAATGGCATCCTCCATTCCTAATCTAACCTAATCAATTCTACCTGCACCAGATCGCCGTTATACAGACCGCCTTTGTCTGCGGAAATATGTACAATACCGTCAGCCTGGGTCATGGTGCTGATCAAGCCTGACTTTCCCAGCACCGGCTCAGCCAGATACCCGTCATCCTGTTTAATCAGACGGACTCTAATAAAATCATCCCGCCCGGGAGCTGACGCGATACTGCGTGACATGCGGGCCGGCAAAGTAATAGCATCAGTAGCCTCTTGTCCCAGTAAAATTTTCACTGCCGGTTTTACCAATTGGTAACAAACAGTCATGGCCGCAACCGGATGACCTGGCAGCCCAAAAACAGGTACAGTATCAATTATACCAAAAATTGTGGGTTTCCCTGGCTTAACAGCTATTCCGTGAAACAAAGCATGCGTTTGACCTAATTCCTCAATTGCCTTAACAGTATGGTCTCTGACTCCTACTGAGCTGCCGCCGGAAACTAGGATCATCTGGCAATCCGTCACCCCCTGGGATAAAGTTGCCAGCAAATCCTGATAACGGTCTTTAACAATTCCGTAACGTTTAACAGTGCAGCCCATTTCTGCCAGCATCGCCGCCAAGGCGTAAGAGTTAATATCACGGATTTGTCCTGCAACTGGTGTGCAGGCCGCATCCACTACCTCATCACCGGAAGAAATTATCCCTACCACCGGCTGCAGCCGTACTGGCACAGCCACACACCCGCAAGCAGCCAGAGCGCCAATATCCTGTGACGAAATTTTCCGTCCCTGGCTGAGAATAACATTACCACATTTCATATCTTCGCCGCGGGCAACGATATTTTCTCCAGGCGCAACCGCCCGCAACGTCAGCATAGTATGCTCGTCAGGCCGTTCAGTGTGTTCCAGCATAACAACCGCGTCAGCCCCTGCGGGCAGCATACCGCCTGTAGGTATGGCGGCAGCCTGTCCCGGATTCAGCCGTATTTCGGCCTCCTGGCCCATGAATATTTCTCCTACAATCTCAAATAGGGCAGGCACACCTTCACCAGCCCCAAAGGTATCAGTACTGCGTACCGCAAAACCGTCGACGGTAGATCGGCTAAAAGGTGGCAAATCTTCCCCGCAAACAATATTTTCTGCTGCAATACGCCCCAGAGCCTCAGGCAATGCAACTTGACTGCTCCCCACGGTGAGATCGGACAGTTTACTTTTCACCAAAAGCTGAGCCTCGCTTAAAGTTATACAGTTAAAAAAATCCATTATTCACTATTTCCCCTTATTTTTTCCAAAACACCCCAACTGACAGTCGGAAATTTTTATACCGGCTGCTTCCACGGCTTTACCCACCATAGCTAACGGTATGCCTTCCGTCTTGGCCAGCATTTGCGCTTCAGCACAAGTCATTTTTCCGTTTTTTGCGATTGCTCTAACTTTAGCCTTAATATCTTCACGTACTTCCGTTTCCGGTTCGTGCATATATTATGCCTCCCCAAATAGCATTCATTTACAATGATATCAAATATATTCTGTAAAATCGGAAAAAAACCTGCATATAACGGGTTACTTTTCATATAGGTGATAGTTCTCGTTATATGCTGGTATTATTATAGTTTATTTATTTAGGTTTTTTGCATAAAACCCTAAGTGTATCCGGTATGGACCAGGACAACCCGGCGGAACAAATGCCACCCGGTCACCCGGCTGAATGGGATAATTCATTGACTGAGCGACACCATTGATAAAAATAATTTCAATTTCGTCCATAGGAATATCCAATTTCCCGGCAAGCTCAGTACCTGTAATCGGTTTTTCAAGGTCAATTATTAAGGGAACAGGCCAGTTTTTTTTTCTAAAAACTCCATCAAGATGAAGAAAACCCCTTACTTCGATAGTTTTCCTGTCTTGCTCCGACATATATGTATCCCCCTTGAAAATCGGACTTTCCTGTCTGGTATAATTCCGGAAAAGATCCTGATCATCGAAATATTATCATTATATACTTTACCACATTTACGAAAAAAGAACTCGCCTAAAATTTACAAGCTACGATGAGAAAAACGCCCAGCGTCTTTGAAAATTCATTAGCCAATCACCACATTGTTTGACATGTCTAACCGCCAAGAACGCCAAGGTCGCCAAGAAAAACATTGGATTTTATTAATAAATGTTTAGATGCTTTGCCCTTTTAGGGATGTATTTCCCCGGTTAAATATAATTATCTCACTGGAAAATATAAAAATATTCCTTGGCGTTCTTGGCTGCCTTAGCGGTTAACCGTTCTCTCCCGCTCACTAGATTATAATTTCTCCTAAAACGCTACCGTTCTGGCAGCCACAAAAACATATACTTTCGTATATTGTAAAAAAGCCGGGCCAAAGCCCGGCTTTTTCAAGGTTTATTAGAAATTGAAGACTTCATCGATTTCTTCAGGAGTGAAGTCCCAAACCACGTTATGCGGTGCGCAGGGCTCATACTCAAAAAATTCGGGCAGGCGGTCATGAGCGTTAGTAAATCCGGCTGCTTTGTTGAAGGCGCGCTCTGTTTTGAGAACAGACTTACCAAGAGCAGTTACGTCGTCACCGGTCAGAGACAGGCCGTATTGGGCATTAATCATATCAACAAGGGCGTTGAAGCCCTCCGGAATGTCAAGGATAGCAAAGGCGATGAAGAGGCAACAGCCAGTGCTGTCAACAGCCGCGGTAGCGATCTGCAGGTTCCGGGACAGTTCTACCTGGCCTTCCTTCTTGAGAGGATCAACATAGCCGCCGACTTTCAGGATGTTGGTGGCAATACAGTATCCGGAAG
>JAEYSJ010000182.1 GCA_023434855.1 Bacillota bacterium
TTTATTTGTCATTTTTTCAAATAAATCGCAGTATGGGTCAACAGGTAAATCGACTTTGAGCCGTTGCATCCACTTCTTTTCATTTTCATCCCAAACGGAAGTGAATTTTCCTACTAAATAATCTATAAAATTTATAAGACATTTTAGATCATTATACTCATACTTATTAGCTGTAACATCGATCAAAGTTTTGTTTATCTGCAGCCAATGGTATGCAGCACAAGTTAGTGCAATTCCAGTCGGCTTTGAATAGCCACCAACAGTAAATTTAATGTCTCTCCATCGCTTAAGATATCGAACAATTCGACGAAATTGTGCCCGGTCGTTAAGGTTACTAAAATGATTTTTAATTGTATCTATAAGTTCCTGCGGACTCGATGGTTCCCATTTCTTGTTTTCCGGCAAACTCCCCGGTTTACCTTTTGCAATATATTGTTTTCCATCCATATTCTCTGAAGCGTAAACTGTTAAGTCAACATGAAATGTAGACTCTCCATCTTCCTGATAGGTCACTGTCACACACGGGGTTTTAATTCTTACATCTTTTGTGTGACCATTTAACGCTTGGTATACCCACTCTTTCGCTGGTACTGGCTCAATGTCGTCTTTCGACATCTTAAACTTGATACCAACATCGATATCATACTCACAACCGATTGGCTTAATTCCTGTTGACATAGCATAACTTCCTTGATTAAAGGTAGTATAGCTCTTTGCTTTTTCGGATATATTCTTTTTTAGTTTGTTTAATATGATGTCTCGCTTATTGCGTAAGGTTTCATTCTCATCATCTAATTTTATTAAATCATGAAATTCTTCTAATTGTTTTTGTACTTTTGCCATCCCATATCTCTCCTCATATTCAGTCAACACACAAGTTGCACTGTTAAATTAATGTCATTTCCTTAAGTTAGATAATCTTCCATTGCTTTAAATTCAGAACAAACACTCCAGCTATACCCGCTAAAACATAAGGTAATGTTATAATTTTTATACTAGCTTCAATCAATGTGCCAGGGGTCATACCAAAAGGTTTTGCAAATCCTATTAATATACCTGGATATTGATACCAATTTGCAATGAGCGATAAAGCTAACATATATCTAAAAATATCATTTAATATACCCATGGCCATTTTAGTCTTATCGGCGTCAAAAAAGCATGCAGTTCCACCCCATATAACCGTTGCAGTCGCAATTACAACTAGGGCAATGTTAAAATTAGCAGATAAATCATTCAACGAATTCGCCAAAAAAGCGACCAGTAATAAACTAAATACAAACGGTGTCACAAGCAACCAAATCATCGTCTTTTTTACAGATTGCATCGCCACCCTTGCTCCGATAATGGCAAACCCCATTATCGCTAATATCATACATTCATTTCGCCAATTTTTAAACACCGGCGAAGCCATTGTATATAAATAAATAACGCAACATAAACACATCAAAAATGAATATGCTTGATTTCTAGCCTCCAACCACCGCCACAGCTTTTTTATCACATATACCACATCCTTTTGCTATACGCCTTAGTTGTACGTGATCTAAAATATAAATACCTATCTTCTAACATCAACCCGAATATCATGTCGAAGTTTTATATTGCTATGTACGAAGCTATGCTGATTCAATAATTGAGTTACATTCGTATACACTGGCTGCTTCATGAACGGATCACGTATCGTAATCATCACACAAAACGGTTGCGAAAGTTCTTCACCTTTTAAAATCGCTTGTTTTTCAATAAAGCTCCGATATACTCCCTCAACTTTTAAAAACCATTTCTTTGGTGCTTTTAGACTTTTATCTCGATTTCCAGGAGTAAGCTCCCCTAGATCAACGGCATATTTTTTATTAGGATAATACTTGTCCCCATACTGAATAAGAACTTTTTCCGTTTTATTAAATCCCTCATGTGCAACAGTTTTCTTGCTATAGCTTGAAAAATTTAATAGATTTTTTGATCCGGAACCCCGTCCTATGGGATTGCGTACTGTCCGCTTCGTCATGTCTCTATTGATTTTCTCGTTATAAGTTCCTAATAATACATCAATATTTGATTGGCAATATTCCGCTCCTTGACGCGCTTCCAGAATTGGATGATTAATCAATGTTACTGTAAGCTGTCCATAATAATATCCTTGATCATCAATTAAACACTCTGGGAAAGGAAAATCTAAGATATCAACAAATTTACCTTTTTCAAGAGTATCTCTTAAAATCAACGTTATCTCATATGGATTATTATATAAAATATCCTGGATTGTTTGCGGAACACCAAACCCATACTGAGTGACCTTTTCCGGCATTGCTGCTGTTACCGTTCCAGGATATCTACAAGAATGCACCATTAACGCTTTCAATAAAATTGGATCAAACTCTTCCTGTACCTCATTCGATAAATGAGCAGCAATCGCTGTTACCCTTGGAGTAGAAAAACTAGTACCACACTTTCCAACTACTTGTCCATCAAGGGAAAATGAATTCACTCCCGTA
The DNA here is from genome assembly GCA_023434855.1 of Bacillota bacterium. Next base: position 2,499 of record JAEYSJ010000182.1, read on the forward strand.
CTGATAATTCTTCCATTTTGAACACCGCAATTTCCGCCATAGTGCATTACTTCCGGTTTAATAATGTTAGCCGGTCCGGGGCCTACTCTGCTAAATGGTGAAATATGATCCGGTTTTGCAAGATCACTGGCTGCCTGTAACCGCGCGATAGAGCCTACGGTTAATGCTCTGACCGAATCAGCCCCGCGTGTAATTTTTCCGTTCGCTTGTCCTTGTGTGAAGTTATTACAATTCCCCGCAGATTTAATAATCCAAACTTTGTTTTTATCTTGGATATCATCCAAAGCCGTTCCGAAATCGGAGAAATCAGTATCACTAATCTCCATGCCACTGCCCAATGACATATTCCATATTTTTATTGTATCTTTATTTTTTTCAACCGCTTCACGGATATTTTCAACCAGATCTGCTTCCGTACAGCCTTCTTTATTTAAGTCAGGAATAACCAATGCATCATAAAGCTTGCAGCCAGTAGCCCCAGTAAAATTACAACCTTCTAGCAAATCGCCAAAACCAACAATACCGGCTACAAATGTACCATGCGCCCGATTGACATACTTCTCAGGATAACTTGTTGTATTCCCTGCAAGCCAAGGATCTAGTGCTTTAATCTTTGCTATCCCTGAATCTAAGACACCAACAATCGGATATGTCTCTCCTTCCACCGGTTGAATTGGCGAAAATTCCGTTTCATTAAAAAAACTATCTTCCACGACCTTCAATACCGGCATTGGTTCAATGGAATAAATACCGGTAAAATCATCAATATCTCTGAGCAGTTCCAGATTATCCAGTAAAACCTGATGAACCAATAAACGGTCAGAGTATTTTACTGACTTATCAAGACGAATTCCTTTTTTACTCGTCAACAATGATTTAAATTCTTCATCTACTTTTTGATTCAAAGATGCGTTATTATAATCGACCAGAGTCACTTTCAAAACATATTTTTCTTCCTTGGTCTTTACATCCTGGATATTGATAATCGGCTCTAATAACGATATGGCACTTAGGGATGAAATTGCTCTTGGATTTAATTCACACAACGCCAAGTTGCGGGAAATCGTCTCATATTCTTCTACAGTATTGACTCGAATCAATAGTTCCTGTTCTGCTGATAAACCTATGGTCCTATCTTCATAACGTTCTTCGAATAGAGAAAGCATATCGGCACGATGGCTTTTAGCAACCGCCGCATCCACGATTTTAGCTTTTAACACTGTCGGAATGCCTCTGTATTTATTAATTTTTGTTACTGCTTTTCTTTTGGCCTCATCCAGTCCAGTTATCAACAGTTTGGATCGTTCGCGTAGTTCCTCACCATGTAACACCCATTTGGGTGGATCTGATGGACCTCCCTCCGTAAGCATTCCATCGGCTTTTCTCTTATGGAATATCTTTACTGGTAAATTCCGCTCAATCATGTACTGGTTCCCCCTCATCCCGCAATTTATTACGAACCTGGCGTAAGGATATATTCAACGCTTCAGCAATGTCTGCTTGTGAAACGCCATTCCCATTTAAAAATTTCACTAGAGATAATTCCTGCTCACGATATCCTTTAAAAAGATAAATTTGGACTAGCACATCCTGATAGGAGATTACTTCCCGATCATGAAGAACTGCATCTCGAACGGCATTAAAACAGATAGTCTTAATATCCGATGGCGACGTTCCCGAAAGAGTGTGAACAATTTTGTTCAACTTTTTTTTATCCTCATAAAAACTCAATTCAGTGTCGGCAAAATATAAATTGAGTAGGTCCGCTATCCCATCGTAATCCGGCTTAGGGACTTCAATCGTAGTGCTAAACCGACGCCATACAGCGGCATCTAATAAACTCTCATGGTTGGTAGCCGCAATCAGAACATTACCATCATTACTTTTGCTAAAGTCATCAATATTTTGCAGCAAACTATTAACAACCCGTTTCAATTCACCAATTTCATGCTCATCATCTCTTGCCTTAGCAATTGCATCAAATTCATCCAAGAACAAAATGCAGGGCCTTTCTTTTGCGTATTCAAATATCTTCCGAATGTTCTTAGCCGTATTTCCTAATAAAGAAGATACCAACCCATCTAAACGAGCCGTAATCAATGGGATTTTCATTTGACTTGCAATATATTTTGCAATACTGGTTTTACCACAGCCGGGAGGACCATAAAGAAGTAGTGATTCAGGAAGATTGACACCCTTCTTTACTAATTTATTGCGATTTTTTAGAGCCGCAATAAAGTTATTAATTTTAAGTGTTGTAACTTCCGATAATACCAACTCTTGGACTTCATCCTCTGGATAAAATATATCAACCATATCAAGACGGGTCTCCGGATCAACCGGCTTAGTAACAAACTCATCCATAAAAACAGGGTGAGCAATTTTTTTATTAATCAATCTAGTAATGCGATCTGCTAACGCCTGCTCTCCATTATCTTCTAGTTTATTGGCAAGCAAAGCTGCGTAGCTGTGTACCTTATCGCGTTTTCCATCTAATCCACCCTCAATGATTTTTAGTATTTCGGTTTGCATAGCCATTTTACCACTCCTCGCAATTATTGTAACGCTTTTTACTTTATTTTGCACGCTTTTTTTGAAATAAATATCAATATTATTAATTTTGATTACGAAGTTTATAAAAATAAACACACAGAAACTCGAATGCTAATCAATTATTTTACCCTAACAAAAAAGGCCGCCGTTATCACCGGCAGCCTCCCTGCAAAAACTGAACAACCATCCCCAGCGTCATTACTCCGCCGGCCAGCAAAACCAGCCAAAACACCGACAATAGCAAGCTATGATCGGCACAGTACCGGACACTCGCCTGGTCCTTCCGGTCCAATGCGTTCCAGTAGCAAACCCACAGTGCGGCCTCTACCCGCCACCATCTAGCTAGCTCGTCCCACATACCCCTGCACCTCCGCTCGTCAGCAGCGGCTCTCCCGCCGCCCTCACCTCAGAGCGGCACACCGTGTCACCCGGAGGGGCGCAGCGATAGCGGAGCAGGCGCAGCCTTGACCGGTGTGATACCATGAGAAGATCGGCGGCGGGACGTTCCCAGTAGTTAGACCAGCTTTTTCCCTTCATCGGGCACTGCTTTGATTAGCAATGCACCGCTATGCTCTTCAATGGCAATCTTATTCCCACTCAAAAAACCAAGGTCCTGGAGCCATTTACCCTGCAGCCGGATTAGCGGCCAACGGTCTTTTCCGTTATTGAGGTATGTATAATAGACAGTCAGAATACGTGAGTTTTCCCCTTCACTGGACAAATCTATACCCCCTATCACAAGCTGCAGCAAGGTCTAAATAATAACTGGCCCTGCTATTTGCTTTTTATAGGGGGAAATTAAAAAGCGCATGCGAGGTTTAACCCTACACATGCGCTTTGCTTCGTCGTTTGCTAAATCCCAAACCTAATAACCGACCACTACCGGCCTCAACAGAAAAGCGATCAAAACACTATGTACGCGAACGCTTGGCCTTTCCGCTGATGTATTAGGAATGGCTGAATCATCTGCTGCGTCAAGTCACACAGCTGCTCCCCCAACACCCCACTATACCCGTGCCTCGCTTGTTTTCAAGCGGTCGGCATTGTATAATAGAAATGTCGTCGTGGACAGCTAGCTGTTACGTGTAGGTGTTCTGGCACCTGCGTGAGTCTGGAAGTGTTCCACCACTTTCAGATCACGGCGACTCTTTAATTTCCACCTATTTCTAATTATAGCTCTTTCTGAATGAATTGCAAGACAAGTGAGACAGACAGACTAGGATTTTTTATTGACTGATTGCATATTTTACAATCTATGGGTATAATATAAGAAAAGGACTGACGTGTTGGTAGCACGCCAGCCCAACAAGTTGTCTAACCGGAACGGTTAGCCTTAGTCAGGATTATCTAGAAATAACCGCAAACCTTGGCGAGAGGGCGGTTATTTCTTTTTTATGATTAATACGATTAACGTAGCAAATGCGACTGCAAAAGACAACGTCTCATATGTAGTCATAAAGCACCACCCCCTTTCTTAAGGGTGTGGCCAACCGTCCCTCGACAACCTGTTACGCTTATTATAGCATA
>JAEYSJ010000185.1 GCA_023434855.1 Bacillota bacterium
AGGCGATGTAGGCGTCTTTAGTTTTCATGGTTCTAAAACCATGACCACCGGTGAAGGTGGCATGTTAGTTACAGATAACAGAGATGTATATGAAAAGTGCCTAAAAATGCGCGATCATGGCCGGAGCAGTTGCGGCAAGATGTTTTGGAATGATGAAGTAGCCTACAAATATAAAATGAGCAGTATGCAGGCAGCGTTAGGATTGGCGCAGTTGGAGCGGATTGACGAATTAGTAGAGAAAAAAAGAAGTATCTTTTTATGGTATCAACAAAATCTGGGACAGTTTAAAGAAATTCGTCTTAATTTTGAAGCGGAATATATTAAAAATACCTATTGGATGGTTACAGCTATTATTGATCCAGCATTAGGTCTTACAAAAGAGCAAATTATTGTTGCTATAGGAGAAAAAGGTATCAGCACAAGACCTTTTTTTTATCCTTTAAGTTCTTTGCCTGCTTACGAGCAGCTGTATTCTGCCAAAAGTGCACAAGTAAGAAATCAAAATGCATATAAAATTTCTCCATATGGAATCAATCTACCTTGTGGGATGGACATGACAGAAGACAAAGTGAAAATAGTCTGCAATGCTTTGATTGAAACTATAGGCTTATCTTACTAAATTAGAATCTACTGATTGAAGGGGACACAAAATGGAATTTAACTGTGATGATCTGTCATCACCTCTAGTAAGCGTAGGAATTCCAACCTATAATCGGTTGCAGGGATTAAAGAGAACTTTAGAATGCATTACTTCTCAGACGTATCAAAATCTTGAAATTATAGTTTCAGATAATGCTTCTTACGATCCGGAGATATCGATAATTATGAATGAATATATGAAAAATGACAAACGAATACGATATTTCCGTCAACACGAGAACATCGGAGCCTATAATAATTTTAAATTTGTTTTAAATAAATCTAGTGGAGAATATTTCATGTGGGCTGCGGACGATGATGAATGGAGTCCCGATTTTATTGCAGATTGCTTGTGCATTATGCAAAATAAGAAGGTTGATACCGTTATGTGTCAATTTGCAGTACACAACCGAATAAAAAATACTGTTGAAGAACAGCAAGTACCGCGTTTAACACCAGAAAAAAGTTTATTTTCAAATTTAAAAATGTTTATATCGAACATGACTCCGTCGATAGTATATGGGCTTCACCGACGCAAGACACTAGATTTTTTTCAGGGCATTAGTAGCGCATTTGACTATTTGGACTGTGTATTTGTTATTCGCCAGATTTGCTGCACAAATGGGGTTTTTGTAACAGATAAGTATTTGTATGTTGCGGGAATTGATACCCAAGATTATTCAGTCAAACCAGCAAATGTTAGGAAAGGCAAGGTTTTGGAATATAAACCTTTTATAAAAAATGTAGTTAAATTGATCGTCACGTCTAATAAACTAAATATGGTTGAAAAGTGTTCACTATTAAAACTATTCCTTAGTCTAATACTTACTCTTTTTATTACATTTGAAAAAAAGGTTAGGCCGATTCAAACTAAAATTGCAAGTCTAATATTTAAATTTATATTCTAAAGGGAGTATCTAATGTTTAAACAAATATTCTCTCAATATAAAAAAATGCAAAATCAACTACTAAAAGAGTCGTACTCGCAGTCTGGAGAAGATCTAATCATTCAGTTTATTCTAGCTGCTCTTAGGAGAAATCACCCGTCATACATTGATATCGGTGCAAATCACCCAATTAAGTTTAGTAACACATTTAGATATTATAGGATGGGGTGTAGAGGTATATGTATAGAACCGGACCCTGTATTGTATAAACAAATAGTTTCAGTTAGACCGCATGATGTTTGTTTAAATATAGGAATAGGAATCAATAATGTCAAAGAAGCAGATTTTTATGTTATGTCTACCGACACATTAAATACATTCTCAAAAGAAGAGGCGGAACGTTATCAATCTTATGGAAATCAAAAAATAGAGAGAGTGGAGAAAATTCCGTTAATTCCCTTAAATGATATCATGGAAAAATATTTTGTACCAGATTTTATTTCGCTTGATACAGAAGGTTTTGACATCAAGATATTACAATCAATTAATTTTACCCAATATCGCCCATTAATTTTTTGTATAGAGACGATTACTTATACCGAAGACAAGACTGAAAGAAAAATCCCAGATATATTTGAGATAATGCGTCAACATGGATATATGTTATACGGTGATACATACATAAATTCCATATTTGTTGACGAGAGCAAGTGGAGAAATCGTTAACAAAACTTTTATTCTGTTTCTTATATGAGATTATAACAGAAGAATGGAGTTAAATTGATGAATTTTTGGTCATTTTGGAACCCACGACGTGCAAATATTGAGCAATTATATATTGATTACGATAAAAATTTTCAACATAATACGGTGTATCGGAATAATTGGGTAGCAAATACTCTGGCGAAGATTCCCGAAGGATGCCGTATTTTAGATGCGGGAGCGGGAGAACAGCAATATAGATCATGGTGTTCCCATCTGGATTATGTGTCTCAGGATTTTGCTCAGTATGACGGACAAGGTGATAATAAGGGTTTACAGAGTGGCAAATGGGACAGAAAGAACCTACAGATAGTTTGTGACATAGTTGATATACCGGAGCCTGATGCGAGTTTTGACGCTATTATGTGTACAGAAGTTTTTGAACATTTACCAAACCCAGTGTTAGCTATTAAAGAATTTTCCCGTCTATTGCGAAAGGGTGGACATCTTATAATCACAGCACCGTTTTGTAGTTTAACCCACCAGTCACCATATCATTTTTATACAGGTTTTAACCGTTATTTTTATGAAAAGCATTTACCAGATTATGAGTTCGATATTGTTGAAATAGAGAGCAATGGTACTTACTTTAAATACTTGGCTCAAGAGATTCATAGGCTTACTTCAATTGCTAAACAATATGCTAGCAATACACCTACAAAAGTGGAATATATCGCTTTACGAATAATAATAAATATGCTTAAAAAATTTGACGTGAGAGATAAAGGTTCTAAGGATATTTTGAACTTTGGGTATCATGTATATGCTATAAAAAGGTAATATTAGAGCTTTAGACCTATGGCATTTTTAGGGGGTAGTGCAAAATTATGTGGGTATTTCTGAGAAACATAGCACGTAGAACCAGGAAGATCTTAAGACGTTACGTTGCGTTAGTAGCAAAAAGTTCTTTAGACGGGCAGTCAAAAAAATTACACCTAGGTTGCGGTGATATTCACATAGATGGGTATTGTAACGTAGATATTGACTGCTTACCCACAGTAGATGTTGTTGATAATATTCTTATACTTCATAAATTTGGACAGAACTACGCCGAGCAAATCTACGCTTGCCATGTTTTAGAGCATCTAAGCCATATGGAAGTACCAAAAACTTTGCATAGGTGGCATGAAGTATTGATGCCCGGCGGAGAGTTGCGTATTTCCGTTCCTGATATAGATCGTATCGTAAAAGTGTATTGTAATAATTGGGATCACTTCCAGACGAAGGGAAATGCACCCTGGATTGGTCTTCTATATGGAGGCCAGTTAGATCCCTACGATTACCATAAAACAGGATTTAATTTCTGCTGGCTTTCAAAATTACTGGAAGATGCAGGATTTATAGAGATTGAAGAATACTCTCATTATCCTCATTTCATTGCAGGAACAGAGGATGGATCTCTAGCTAAAGAACCTTTTGGTGAATATATTTCTTTAAATATTAAAGCCAAAAAGCCTAGTTGATATTATATAAAATCTCTAAAGATGGTTTGTATAATGTAATCCACAGGGAGGATTTATGAACAAAGGTACAGCGCTTGTGATTGGTGGAGGAGGGTTTATCGGATCTCATTTAGTTGAACTGTTGCTCGAAAAAGGGCACCAGGTCATTGTGTTGCAAAGGAACGTTGATCCTTTTCTTAGTAATGTTAGAGTAAAATGCATTTTTTGCGATATAAATGATATTCTTTCCATAAAGCGAAATCTTCGGGGCATCGACTGGGTCTTTCATTTGGCTCACACAACCTTGCCGCAGAATTCTAACCTTGATCCGGTGTATGATGTACAGTCAAATGTTATTAGTTCTCTAGCTTTACTTCAAGCCTGTGTAGAAAGCAAGGTTAAGCGGGTTTTGTATGCCTCATCGGGTGGCACGGTCTACGGACTGCCACGGGGTGATTTTATTGATGAAAGTCATCCAACTAATCCATTATGTTCCTATGGTATAACTAAGTTAATGATCGAGAAATATTTCGAACTTTTTCGACTGCAACATGGATTGGATTATCGAATTTTGCGTATAGCCAATCCTTATGGCGAACGACAAAGAGTGGACAAAGGTCAGGGCGCAGTAGCTGTGTTCTTGCACAAGATGCTACGTGGAGAGCCTATAGAAATCTGGGGAGATGGCAGCGTCGTTCGTGACTATATTTATGTAAGAGACGTAGCTCGTGCATTTTATCTTGCCATGCGAACTGAGGACGATTCCGAACGCATTTTTAATATCGGAAGTGGGTTTGGCATCAGCTTGCGGGAGATGGTGGATAAGATGCATGCCTACACAGGCGGTAAAGTGAAGATTTTCTGGGGTGAAAAGCGTGCTATAGACGTACCGAGGAACGTTCTGTCGACTGAACGTGCCCAGCGAATTCTAGGGTGGACACCACTTACTTCTTTCGATGAAGGCCTTGATATTACGGGCAGATATATGAAAATGAATTTGATTGCTCCTTATTCCAGCCAAAGTGATAGTGTGGTGTTATGAGATGAATAGTATAACTCCACAAGTTACCGTGCTAATGCCGGTGTATAATGGTGAAAAATATCTGGCAGAAGCAATCGAGAGTATATTAACTCAGACGTATACTGATTTTGAATTGTTGATTATTAATGATGGATCAAGAGACCGCTCGGTAGAAATTATTCAATCATACGATGATCGTCGAATTCGTCTAGTAAATAACGAGCACAATCTAGGCCTGGTGAAAACACTCAATAAAGGGCTTGACCAAGCATTAGGTAAATATATTGCCCGCATGGACCAAGATGATGTCAGTCTACCTGAACGCTTAGCCGAGCAAGTTAGTTATTTAGATCATCATCCAAAGATTGGTTTGTGTGGTACGTGGATAGAAGTATTCGGTCTTGGCAGTTATATTGAAAAATATCCTACCGATCATGATACTATAAAAGCAAGCCTGCTGTTTTATAATGCATTGGCACACCCGACAGTAGTGATGCGAAAACAAATGTTTGAACAGTATGATTTGCGTTATTCAATTGAGTATTTACATGCTGAGGACTATGAGTTATGGTTACGATGCAGCAACTGTTTTGAAATTGCAAATCTTGGACAGGTACTGCTAAAATATCGCACCACGCCGACAAGTTATTGCCGTGTTTTTACTGCCGAACAAGCCGCTACTTTACGGCGCATTGATGAACGAAATATGAGACTTTTAGATATAAGAGTTAGGAATGAATATTTGGAATTGCATAAAAAAATCCGGGACATGCAATTTATAGCAAGTCGTGAATTTGTTGATCAGACTGCTGAATGGCTTGAACTTTTATGTGCTGCCAATAGAGCGAAAAAATATTATTCGAACCAAGCCCTTTTTCGTATCGCCGCAGATTATTGGTTTAGGGTGTCCCGGAATGCTAGAAAACTTGGCCTTTGGACATTTTGGCGGTTTGTGCGTTCGCCGATAAGTGGAATGCATAAACAAAGAAATTTGGTCAGTTTATATTTGCTGCTATCATGTTGTAAACAGGAATTTATGAGTAGATTTTGGCCAAAATTTTTAAAATGGTAGGGGCGAAGACCATGAAAATTCTTCATACAGTTGAATCATACCCGCCTTCGCTTGGCGGTATGCAGGAAGTAGTCAAGCAGTTATCTGAAAGATTAGTCAAGCTAGGGCATGAAGTCACTGTGGCAACTAGTGCGAATGCAGATAGAACAGATTCAATAGTAAACGGTGTGAATATAAAGGAATTTAATATAAGTGGAAATATGGTACGAGGTATGGTAGGTGATGTTGCCGCTTACCAGAAGTATGTGCTGGACTCCGATTACGATGTTATTACTAATTTTGCCGCTCAGCAGTGGGCCACTGATGCTTTATTGCCGATAATTGGTCAACTTAAAATGAAGAAGGTATTTGTTCCTACCGGATTTTCAGGATTATACTGGCCGGAATACAAACAATACTTTGAATCAATGAAAACATGGATCAAGCAGTATGATGCCAATGTTTTTCTTTCGGATGATTACCGTGACATAAACTTTGCTCGGGAGTGCAAGGTTAAGAATGATATTCTTATTCCCAATGGTGCTTGTGCTGAAGAATTTACCACGTCGTCCAATATTGATATTCGGAATCAGTTAGGCATTCCAGACAACCATTTTCTAATTCTTCACGTTGGTTCCCACACCTATTATAAAGGGCATGGTGAAGCAATTCGTATTTTTCATCAGGCAAAAGTAACAAACGCTACTTTATTGATTGTAGGCAACACTTTTAGTAGCGGCGGATGCACTAAATTGTGTAATCTTAGAAAACATGTTTTTTCGCTCCTGCCGCAAAGATTAGTTGATAGAAAAAAAGTAATAATTACTGAGTTATCTCGAGCGGATACAATTGCCGCATATCATGCAGCTGATTTGTTTCTATTTCCATCAAATATTGAATGTTCTCCTATTGTATTATTTGAATGTATGGCATCTAAAACTCCATTTTTAACAACCGACGTTGGGAATGCCCTTGAGATCATTACTTGGTCTAATGCGGGGGTAGCTTTACCTACAATAAAAACTGATACGGGATATAGTAAGGCAGATATAAATAAGTCAGCTAAGGTACTAGAGGAAATTTTTAAAGATGATGATAAAAGGAATGAAATGAGGTCGGCTGGTTTCAAAGCATGGCAGGACCGATTTACGTGGCAGAAAATCGCATTAGATTACGAACGGCTTTATTATGACTTGATTGCAAAAGGATAAAATGAGGGAAGGTTACAATGCAAGCAAGAAATATTAGAAACGCTCTTATTGATGCAACTAAAGGTTTCGCTATAATATTAGTTGTGTTAGGACATTCTATTCAGTCATTTGTCACTAATTTTGACGACAACTTTATTTTTAGAATAATATATTCTTTCCATATGCCACTTTTCATGTTTTTAAGCGGATATGTTGCAACAATAGGAAATGCAGAATCATTGAAACGAAAGTTTAATAGATTGGTGATCCCTTTTATATCATGGTATTTCGCTAGTTATTTCCTGACTCAGGCTTATAAGTCTATAGGATTTCAAGAGTATATCATTAGATGGCTCAAATCACCTGATTATGGTCTTTGGTTTCTATGGGTATTATTTTTATGCCATTGTACATTGTTTCTGTCATCCCGGTTCAACAAACACATTGGAAACTATTCGATCATTGCCGTATATATCTTGATTTGCAGTTTGTCTATAGGGATTTTAGGTATGGGTCTGTTAAAATGGCATTTTATGTTCTTTGCTAGTGGATATTTATTTTCCATTTATAAAAATAGCTTAAAAAAATTCAAAAGAATAGTGATGATTGCCGCTGTAATCTTATATCCAATATTAGTAATGTATTGGTACAGAACTCAAGAACCATATTTTCTTTCTATATTTTCTGACTATTTAAAGGCATACCATATACAAGGAATGAATCTGATTATGTCATTGTTCAAATACGCTTATAAATATGCGGTGCCGTTTTTAGGTATAATTATAGTTTTTAGTTGTATGTCAATTCTATCCCCTAATTCCATGTTTTTTAAAGGCTTATCAAAACTAGGGTTATACTCATTGGATATTTATGTTTTACATACCTATTTGTTGAGCATGACCTTTGGCAATGGTTATATAAAAATTATATCTGCGGTTTTAATAGCTTTGGGTAGCTCTTTAATAATTTCATATCTATTAAGGCGGTCTCCGTTATTAAATCATATTTTTTTAGGGGGACGCAGTAGTGATAGTGTTGCTGTTCTCAAAACGTGAATTATTCTGCTAATGATGGATTAAGCTATCGAATTTTATACTCGTAGGGGAACTTTATATTATGAAAGAGGCTTTGATATATGATTGTTGTAAAAATAATAGGTGGATTAGGAAATCAATTATTCCAATATGCAGTCGCCCGTCACATCGCACAAAAACATAACTCAGATTTAATCCTCGATATTTCTGCATTTACCAAGTATAAATTGCGAAATTATTCATTATATCACTTTAATATTAATGGAAAAGTTGACGAGAGTACTTTTATTAATATAAAGAACAAAAGCAAATTTTTGAAGTTTATGAATAGAATTTTTCTTCGGAAACCAGCATTAACATACGTTGGCGAGAAAAACTTTCATTTCGATGATACTATATTGTGTCTACCAGATAATATTTATTTGGACGGTTACTGGCAAAGTGAGAAGTATTTCAAAGGGATTGAAGCAATTATTCGAGAAGAGTTTGCTATTAAAACTTGTTCGGATAAAACTAATATGGATATAGCTTCTCAAATACAAGACTGTAGTGCTGTAAGCTTGCATATCAGGCGTGGAGACTATATATCCAACTCAACGACCCAAGCCTTTCATGGAGTATGCACCCTTGACTATTATAAAAATGCTGTTACAGAAATAGCATCTAAAAGCAATAATCCGGTTTTTTATATTTTTTCTGACGACATTGAGTGGGCAAGAAATAATATCAAACTCGACTTTCCTACTGTTTTTATCGGTCATAATGGTCCGGAAAAAGATTATGAAGATCTTAGGCTAATGAGCTTATGCAAAAATCATATTATAGCAAACAGTACATTTAGCTGGTGGGGGGCTTGGCTTAGTTCATATTCGGATAAAATAGTTTGTGCACCTAAACGGTGGTTTGCGGTTGAATCGCAGAATGCTAGGGATATTCTTCCTCCATCCTGGATTAAGTTGTAATACACGTCTCATGACCGATAAGTGTGGACAAGTAATGGAATGAGGTAGATACCAATGCGAAAATTTTCGATAATTGTACCAACTTTAAATCGGTCGAAGTATTTATGCCGTATGTTAGAATCTGTTTTTGAACAGACTCTGTTACCTTACGAAATTATTATAGTTGATCAAAGTAACAATGACGAAACCTTGAAAGTAGTTGAGCATTTCAACACTTGTGCCAAAGAGCTGGGAATTGTCTTTTCATATCTGTACTTGTCAGACCCAGGTCTTACACGCGCACGCAATATAGGATTAGAAGCTGCGACCGGAAATTTTGTTACTTTTCTTGATGATGATGTGATATTAGACAAAAAATACATGGAAGAAGTAAGTAAGACTATAGATAAGCATGGAGCCATTGTCGTACAAGGTAAAATTACCAATTACCATGATCGGTTTCATTTTTATCGGTATTTGATACAAAAACTTTTTATGCTTAGTTCGCCATCTGAAGTAAGTAGTATTGTTTATCCATCTTTCGGTAATGTCCTTCCTGTTCGGTTTCAGGAAGATGTCATATGTATGTGGGCATCAGGCTGTAATCATACTATAAGGACAGATATAGCCCGCGAATTTAAATATGATGAGAATCTAATTGCATATGGGTTAGGTGAAGATGTAGATATTACGTTTAGAATATACCGGCAATATCCAAGGTGTATATGGGCAAATCCCTTGGCTAAAATAAGTCACTACGAAAGTCCTGGGGAACGACTAACTAATGAGAAGTATCTGTATATGGAAGCAGTTCATAGGTATTACTTATTTTACAAAAATGGTGACAACTCTCTAACGTCTAAATTAAGTCTAGCATGGAGCAGAATCGGCTACCTAAGTATTACAACGCCTAAAATTCTATTATCATCTCCGAAAAAAAGGTTTAAAGGTGTCACTCATCTCTTTTTGGCCGAGCTTTTTGTATTACAAAATGTGGATCGAGTTCAAAAATTAGACTTAGCTTTTTTTCATCATTGGTTTAATAATAAATCAAGGGCTAATCATTGAGGTTGATATGAAGATTTCTTTAATAATGGCTTCTATATCTAGGACCAAAGAAGTAGAGCAGTTTCTTCAGTCGTTAAGGCAGCAGACATACAAAAACTTTGAATTAATTATCGTTGATCAAAATGATGATGACAGGCTTTACGCTATGGCAAATAGATACAGTGACTACTTTCCAGTTGTTCATATTCAATCAGAAAAAGGCCTATCGCGTGCCCGAAACATGGGAATGAACCATGCAACAGGGCAGATAATTTCCTTTCCCGATGATGATTGCACATATTCATCCCTAACCCTGCAACAGGTGGCTGACGTATTTAGTAGCACTCACTTCGATGGGGTTAGTGGTCGGATGCTTGCCAGCGGGACAATGCTAGAATCATGCAAACAGGATTGTGAGATTCGGCTTAATATATATAACGTCTGGTTGAAAGCGGTTTCTACAACGCTATTTCTGCGTAGATCCTTAGTTGACAGTGTTGGCTATTTTGACGAAAAGCTTGGGGTGGGAAGTGGAACGGAATATGGGTCAGGTGAAGAAACAGATTATTTGATAAGAGCCATTAAGCAAGGTTTTTCTCTTTACCATGTGCCTTCAATAACAGTTTATCATCCAGAAATGGATTTTAATAAAAGTGGAATTTCACAAAAAGCATATAAATATTCAAAGGGAAGACGATATGTTTTAGAAAAGCACAAATATAATAAAGTATTTATTTGGATAAATATATTTTACCCATTGGTTAAGCTTCTGAAATCCTTACCTAATCGAAATAAGACGTTATATCACTGGTATCAGTTTCTTGGTCGTTTGGAATGAAAATTTTGAGGTGAGCTAGGATAATAATTACACCTTTTTTGCTGGCGTCTAGTTAGACGAGGTCTGGTAAACGTTAAATGATCTCAGAAGCTGCTGATGATAGTATCTCAAAATCGGAACGTAAGGAATAAGGATTCTGTACTCATATTTTATTAAATACTATTGATTAATTACGTAGAGATGCCGAAAAATATCAACTAAATGTAGTTACTATTCGTTAAAATGGGGGAACGTGCAAGTGAACTCTGTGTATGAAGAATTAAATAGCTTAGGGCTCATAAACTATGATAACATTATCACTGCTTCAGGTTTTGATTTTCCTTATGATATTATTATACGAAAAATATCGCCCCATTCACATATACTGGATTGGGGTTGTGGGAATGGTCAGTTAACCTGTTTTTTACTTAGTAAGGGATTACGAGTCACGGCTTATACAATTGAGAATCTTGACATTGCGGAAATATTGAAGAAACGTTGGCCAGATCAATTTACCTATTGTCGCACAGACGATCCACGGAAACTGCCGTTTCAAAATAATACATTTGATTCGGTCATTTCTATGGGAGTTTTGGAACATGTCAAGGAAACCGGAGGCGATGAAGTAGCATCATTAAAAGAAATAAAGAGGGTACTTTCGCCCAATGGCAGTTTTATCTGTTTACATTTGCCAAGGCAACAA
The DNA here is from genome assembly GCA_023434855.1 of Bacillota bacterium. The sequence continues at coordinate 11,535 of JAEYSJ010000185.1, forward strand.
TCGTGGATTGAGAGATTGGCACCAGTTTTTGCCCCTGGCCAATATCGCCATAAATATAAATATAACGAAAACCAAGTGAAGGATATGGTGGAACAAGTTAATTTGGTTATTTCAGAAATGGGTGTTTACGCAATGTTGCCTCGAAATATTGCAAAAATTCTGCCTGATTCTATAAAAAATAGTCGTTTTATTAGTAGAATCTACAATTACAGCGATATTTTTTTAGCAAGGTTTTTCCCTAATATTTCACAAAATATATATTTTATTGCCAGTAAATCAAACTAATACCGTCATTAATAGAAATAAATTGGTTTTCTTATTAAGTTTTCATATTATATGAAGAAGATCATATAGAAGCTTGGCAAAAAATAATCGAATTATAAATGATTGATTAATATAGGGGGATAATATATTGTCTAAAACAGCGCTTATTACAGGTATCACTGGTCAGGACGGTGCATTTCTGGCTGACTTTCTATTAAGGAAAGGTTATTCCGTTCACGGTATCAAACGCCGAAGTTCATTATTCAATACCGAGCGTATTGACCACTTATATCAGGACCCGCACGAACGCGATATCAAGTTTTCCATGCACTATGGTGATCTAACTGATGCTACTAATCTTATTCGTATTATTCAGGAAATTCAGCCGGACGAAATATATAACCTAGCTGCCCAAAGCCATGTCAAGGTTTCCTTTGAAACACCTGAATATACTGCTAATTCAGATGCCCTGGGCACTTTGCGACTACTGGAGGCGCTGCGTATTTTAGGGCTAACGGAAAAGACCAGATTTTATCAGGCATCTACAAGTGAGTTATACGGCTTAGTGCAGGAGACACCCCAGCGGGAGACTACACCTTTTTATCCCCGCAGCCCTTATGCAGTGGCTAAGTTGTACGCATACTGGATTACTGTGAATTATCGCGAAGCATACGGGATGTTTGCCGCTAATGGTATTCTTTTTAATCATGAGTCCGCCGTTCGGGGCGAAACTTTTGTAACCCGTAAGATAACCAGGGCAGTTGCCAGAATAAAATTAGGACTTCAGGATACGTTGTATCTGGGTAACATGGATGCCAAAAGAGACTGGGGTTATGCCGGTGATTATGTTAAAGCAATGTGGCTGATTCTGCAACATGGCAAGCCGGATGATTTTGTCATCGCTACAGGCGAAACACATACAGTGCGGGAGTTTGTTGAACTGGCTTTCCGTCATGCTGGTATTGAGGTTGTTTGGAGGGGCCCGGGTGTTGATGAAGAAGGTATAGATGCGTCTACCGGCAAAGCATTGGTCAAAATTGATCCTCGTTATTTCCGGCCCACCGAAGTTGATCTCTTACTGGGTGATCCGGGTAAAGCGCGTGAGCAGCTCGGTTGGGAACCGGAGGTATCCTTTGTTGAGCTTGTACAGCGCATGGTAGATGGAGATATAAAAATAGCCGAACGCGACCTGTTATGCAAAAAACATGGTTATAGGATTGCGACCGGGCATGAATAGGGGAAAATAATATGGATTTAAAAGCTAAGATTTATGTTGCAGGGCATAAAGGCCTTGTTGGTTCCGCTATTGTCCGCAACTTGCGACAGAAAGGCTATGAAAATTTAACATGGCGGGATAGTAAAGAGCTTGATTTGCGCGACCAGACTGCTGTCAGCCGTTTTTTTTCACAGGAAAAACCTGATTATGTTTTTCTTGCGGCGGCTAGAGTCGGTGGAATATGGGCAAATAGTACCAAGCCTGCCGAATTTATTTATGATAACCTGATGATTGAGGCAAATATCATTCATGCTGCTTATTTAAACGGGGTGGCAAAGTTATTATTCTTGGGTAGTTCTTGTATCTATCCAAAGCTTGCTCCTCAGCCATTAAAAGAGGAATATTTGCTTACTGGAGAATTGGAGCCGACAAACCAGCCATATGCATTGGCGAAAATCGCCGGTATTGAGATGTGCCGTGCATACAACAAGCAATATGGTACTAATTTTATATCTGTAATGCCGACTAATTTGTATGGTCTAAATGATAATTTTGATTTGGAATCATCGCATGTTCTACCAGCTCTTTTGCGCAAATTCCATGAGGCCAAGATACAACAAAAGGATAAAGTTGTCGTATGGGGAACCGGATCACCAGTGCGGGAGTTCCTTCACGTGGATGATTTAGCGGATGCTTGCTATTTTTTGATGCATAATCATAGCGGTAATGACATTGTAAACATTGGTTGTGGAGAAGGTATTACTATCAAGAATTTGGCTCTTCTTGTTAAAGATGTAGTCGGTTATAAAGGTGAAATTATTTTTGATACAGATAAGCCTGATGGAACACCCGTAAAAGTTAATGATGTAACCAGATTGAAAAATATGGGATGGCTGCCTAAGATTTCATTGAGACAGGGACTTGTAGATACATATCAGTGGTGTATGCAGTCTAATGTATTTATACAATGAAGACCGCTATTGTTCATGACTGGCTAATCACGTATGCAGGTGCGGAAAGGGTCTTGGAACAAATTCTGCAGATATATCCGGAAGCAGATTTGTTTAGCACAGTGGATTTTTTACCAAATGATCAGCGCTGTTTTCTTCAAGATAAACCTGTTAATACCTCATTCATACAAAAGCTACCTTGGGCGAAAAAGCAATATCGTCAATATCTGTCTTTAATGCCGCTGGCGGTAGAGCAAATGGATTTATCTAAATATGATATTATTATTTCTGATTCTCATGCAGTGGCCAAAGGTGTGCTGACGGGGCCCGACCAACTGCATATTTCCTACGTTCATTCCCCTATACGCTATGCATGGGATATGCAGCATCAGTATTTGCGAGAATCTGGAATGGATCGGGGCGTTAAGGGCTGGCTGGCCAAGGTTATTCTCCATTATATGCGCCTTTGGGATTTGCGTACGATTAATGCTGTGGATGCTTTTGTTGCCAATTCGCGTTTTATAGCCAAACGTATTTGGAAGGTGTATCATCGGGAAGCGGCGGTTATTTATCCACCAGTTGATGTGGAAAGCTTTAGCCTTTGTACCCAAAAGGAAGACTATTATCTGACAGCTTCCCGCATGGTGCCTTATAAAAGAATTGATTTAATCGTGGACGCCTTCGGGCAAATGCCTGGAAAGAAACTAGTGGTTATCGGGGATGGGCCAGATTATAAAAAGATACGGGCTAAAGGCAGGGATAATATTGAGTTTTTGGGTTACCAACCTTCTAATGTAATGAAAGAATACATGCAAAAAGCCAAGGCCTTTGTCTTTGCTGCGGAAGAGGATTTTGGCATTGTGCCAGTTGAGGCACAGGCTTGTGGCACACCGGTGATTGCTTACGGCAAAGGCGGAGTGCTAGAAACAGTAAGATGTTTAGATCATGAAAAACCGACTGGCATTTTTTTTGATGCTCAGACTGTTGAAGCGCTTGTAGCAGCTATAAACAACTTCGAAAGCAAAGGGCAGATAATAAAGCCACAAAACTGTCGCGAAAATGCTCAGCGTTTTTCAGCTGCAAGATTCCGCCACGAATTTGCAGGATTTGTAAGCGAGCATGTGGAGAATTGGAATAAGAGAAGAAACTGAACTTGAGGCCTAAGAAAAAGTGGCACTCTTAAATTTAATTTTAATTTCATGTGAGCAGTACCTCTAGGCTATAGGAGAGAAGCTTATAGGTAGGGTTTGTTTTTAACTAAAGATAAAAACCGCGTAAAACGACAAATTTTAAGCGGTTTTTTGTTCTTATAGGCGATAAATGGCAAAATATATGGCGAATTAACGTCAGTCTCATATTTTATTGATAGTAGAGTTGATTGTTCGTATTTGATATAATAGGTCTAATTGAGATGACGGATTAATCGGAGGGAAAAATGCATAAAATTATGGTAACCGGTGGCGCCGGGTTTATCGGTAGCAGCTTTATTCGTTTGGCGCTGCAAAATACTGATAATAACCTAATTAATTTGGATGATCTTACCTATGGCGGAAATCTTGATTCTTTAAAAGATATAGAAAATAATCTGAGGTACAAATTTGCCCAAGGAGACATCTGCGACCAAGAACTGGTAAAAAGGCTATTATCTGAATATTATCCTGAGTTTATCGTGCATTTTGCGGCCAGCAGAAACTATCTTTTTTCAACTACTTTTGCATATAACGGATGTATCAACGTAAAAAAAGTATTGAATTGAATATAAATCAATTGACAGAATAAAGCAAGACCCTTTGCTTTTCCTCAGCTACAGTTGATAAAGCGTATAAAGCAGTGGGGGCATACAGTTCGACGGGATGTTATCGTAGAGACATTGCTTACCGGGCGATGAAAAGATAACTAAAAGTTATAAAAAGGTAGTATTTATCTGAAATATAGATAAATACTACCTTTTTTCTACATAGATAATTTCGACAATATATTAGTATATATAACATAATCATACATATTTCGATAATTACTAACAAATGATTTGTCGTTTTTCCAATGGCGTCTTTTCGAATATAGGACTAAATGTCTATTTTAAACTCTAAAATAGGACTTTGGTCCCAGGGAAAAAATATCCCATTTGGTATATAATTACCTGTAAATTCAAAGGAAATTCAAATGTTTATTTTTTCACATGATATAACGATAAAATAAATAGAAAAATTTATAAAGTAATCAAATATATTAATGTAATAATCTGAATGTAGGGGGAAAAATTATGTCTACGATGACAACTTGGCCGGCTTTTCGAAGCTTGAACAACGGAATTGATTCTCTAATCTATGGCTATGAATGGGGCTATCCGTGGCAATCAAAGAATTTGACTTATAGCTTCGCAACCTCCGGATCATCCTGGTCGGGTTATAGTGCAGGCAGTGAACCCTATACCGGGTTCCAGCCACTCACCAGTGCCCAACAGATTGCAGTCCGAACTGCATTGGCTGCATGGGCTAGTGTCTCTAATTTAACCTTTACGGAGGTAACGGAACCTGGAAATTCAGGGGTTATCCGTTTTGGCTGTAGCAGTCTTCCGACAACATCTCAAACTTACATGCCTAGTTCTAGTGAACAGGGCGGTGATGTATGGTTTGGCACCGGACTTTACGCTCCTGTTAACCCTATCGTCGGTACGTATGATTACATAACTATCCTGCATGAAATTGGACATGCTCTCGGCTTAAAACATCCGCATGAGGCCAGTTGGCCTTTCCCTGTGGCCGATGCCAGTATTGACTCAATGAATTATTCTGTTATGTCCTACCGCAGCTATACTGGTGATGATGTTTCCGGCTACAGCAACGCCGACAATTCTTACGCCCAGACACCAATGATGGATGATATTGCCGCAATACAATATTTATATGGCGCTAACTTTAATTATAACTCAGGGGACACGGTTTATAAATTTACACCAGATCAAGGGACAATCTTCCAGACTATCTGGGACGGTGGTGGAAATGACACCTATGATTTATCGGCCTACACTACCGGCGTACAAGTTGACCTCAGGCCGGGTGCCTGGAACACGTTTTCCAGTAGTCAACTTGCCTGGCTGAACGAATACGATGGCGGAACTCCGATCTATGCATACGGCAACGTGGCAAATGCTTTGCTTTACAATAGTGATACCCGGTCGTTGATCGAAAATGCAATTGGCGGATCTGGAAATGATACTTTAATTGGCAACCAGGCAGATAATATTCTCGACGGTGGGGCCGGGGCAGACTACATGGCTGGCGGCACTGGTAACGACACCTATATTGTCGATGATGTCGGAGATGTAGTGGTAGAAAACGCTAGCGAAGGTACTGACACGGTAAAATCCAGCATCAGCTATACACTTGGCGCTAATCTTGAAAATCTGATCCTGACAGGTATAGCCAATATTAATGGTATAGGTAACGCGTTGGTTAACATCATTACTGGTAACAGTGGGGACAACATCCTCGATGGCGGCGGCGGAGCCGACGCCCTCTATGGCGGCGATGGCAATGACACCCTGATCTACAACGCAGCGGATACGATTGAGTCAGGGGGAGCGGGAATCGACACCCTGGATGCGTCAGCGCAGACTGCGAAACTGACACTGAACCTTGCGAACTATGCAGACATTGAGAATGTCATCGGCGACAGCGGCGGCGATATCCTGTACGGGAATACCTCAGACAACGTCATCACCGGCGGAGCCGGCAACGATGCCCTGTGGGGCGGAGTGGGAGGCAACGACACACTGGTGGGCGGAGCCGGAGCCGACCTGTATTACTATGGCAAGGGTGAAGGGAACGACATCATTGCGGGTGACGCGGCAAACAGCCAGGATACCGTCTCCTTCTATAACGCAACAAAAGACCAACTGAACTTCAATTTAAGCGGCAATGACCTGGTGGTAACCATCCAGGGCTCGACCG
>JAEYSJ010000188.1 GCA_023434855.1 Bacillota bacterium
TTTTCATATTCGCCATTCACCGCTACTGCCTTGTAAACGGCAATCACCGCTCCTTCCACTGCCATGCCGGTATCAAAGTTTGTTTTCTTAAAGTAAATATTTGTTGGATCATTCTCAATTTCACAGGTATAAAGTATTTCATTTCCGTTCCCTTTTCCATCAAATTGGAATTTCTTTATTTTCTCGGTGATCTGATATAAATCGGGCGGAGAGATTTCTTTTACCGTATAGGTGTAAGCTTTAATAGTTCCGTCCGTCTGGACCTTTCCTACTGAAAGCCCGGATAATTCTGCCATGCCATCCGATCCGGTAGTAATGTACCAGATTTTCCCAGTCTCTTTGTTTGTCACCTCAAATCTTGCATGTTCCAATCCTTCCCCTGTATCGGAGGCTTTCTTTTTTATCTCCAGTTTCCCAATGGAAGGAGTATTCACCACTTTATAAAATGGTATCTTTTCAGCTCCAACCGTAATCTTAACCGGATCTGCTTTCTGCATATAGGCTGGTGCTTTTGTTTCCACGATATAGTAGATTCCGTAAGCGGTCCTATCAATTCTATGCGGTTTTAAATCTCCTATAGAAAACCCTTTCGGAACAGCGTGCCCCGCTTTATCGGGCATATTTCCATTAAACTGATCCTCTTCCGTATAGGTTCCGTCTGATCCGGATATCCAGGTCTCAACCAAGTGTGTTTCATCTTCTAAAAGATTCCCCTCTGCATCCGAACGATATAAAGCAAGCTCGGCACCGGTGGCTGCATATTCTGCCGTTCCATCTGTCACTACCTTTAGGACATTAATGTACTTTTCCTCATTTTCAAGGCTAAATCTCTGCACATCTCCGGTTTCTTTCAGGACGATTGGCTTCGGATCAGCTGCTTCAAACCCATCAGGCACTGTTTCCTCCACCAGTACATAGGCGCCGATCTTCTTCCCGTCCTTTTCTGCATTCAGAGGCAGATAATCCAGGCGGTGCAGCCCCTCTAAAGTATCATAGGATTTTATGCCGTTATTTTCTTTAAAGTTAAACTGGTATTCAAAGTTAAGTAGCAGCTTTCCATCAGGGTCAAGGGAACCGTTTGTCACGTTTCGGTAAATGGTGATCCGGATTGCAGCTCCGGTATCGGTGATCCAGGTCTGTGTGATGCTCTCTCCCTTTTCGGTTGGTATGCTCTCCGCCCGTTTCGCACTCCGATCTCCCTCTTTGGTGTACCAGGTAAGATAGGTGAGATCTTCTCCTTTTTCCCGGTAAGCGGCTTCAAAAACTGCCAAAAAGCTGGATTTGTTATTGGTAAGACCCAGGAAACCTTTCATGCGATCCGCAAGCTTCGTACTCTTTTCTGTCAGCTCTGTGTATTCCGTTAAATCGTCTGTGGTCCACTGATCTACTTTCTTTGACTCATCGTACTGGGGCTTTCCTCCTTCCGTTAAAATAGTTCCATCTTGGTCTGTCTTTGCTTCGTATAAGGCCAGTCCAGCTGCATGATCATTTGGAAGAAGGGTTTTTACTCCCTTGCTGTCTAAGCAGTACTTATAAACCTCCAGCTTCGTATGATCATTGGTAACGTTGATAGTCTGAACGTCACCAGCTGCTTTTACGTTAATCTCCATGGACGTTCTTACATACCCGCTTGCTGCTTCAGATTCTTCTAAGATGTAATCTCCCGCCGGGATTCCTTCAAAGTATTTGGCTTTTCCATCGGTGATCCAGTCTGCTACGATCCGTACGGGCGCATTGTCAGTAGTGTTTTCTACGGTCCACTCAGCCGGTTTGCTTTCTGTTTTGACCAGGTAATAGCCTTGGGGATAGGTATTGCTGTCTGTGGTGTAAATTCTCTTAGCGTTGTAAAGTGCCAGGTGCGCGCCGGTGATCTGTTTATAGCTGTATACGCCTTTGGGTTCCGTCACAACAAGACCGTCCTGGTAATCACTAATAACTGGTATCCTGTATTGGCTGGCTGCATCCGTCTTTGTTATTTCCACCTTAATCTTTGGATCTTCCATGCTAGTGGTCTGTACCTCATTGTTTTCCTTTACCGTAATTCCCTGTGGAAATCCTTTCTTATAACCGGAAGGGGCTTTTACCTCTTCCATGATGTAGGTCCCTGGGATCACACGTTTTAACATATCCGCCTGTCCCACCGTCATATCAGTTTGGAAAGGATCATTCGGATACTTTTCTCCGGTAATCCAGGCGTTTTCCATTACCCAGGCTTCCCCTTGACGATGGTAAAGCCCCGGATCATCTGTGATATCTTCTTCAAAACCTATGGCATCTCTTTGGGAATGATCATTAATCCGGTAAGCCGCCCGGTTATAAGCTTCCAGTAAATCATCGTATTTATAGCGCACATAATCCCCGTCAATATCGTAAATGGGATCACCCTTTTGATAGGCTTCTTCTGACTTTTGATAATATTCCGGTAGTCCATGACCATTTATAACCGGATTCATGCTCTTTATAAAAGTTTTACCCTGGTACATCCCGGTTGTGTACTCCTGATCGGTATCTGCATTCACAGCAGCAATCCGGAAGGTTTTAATCTTTTCCCTGGCTATAATAGCTCCGGTCGTATTCTTTGAAATTTTTACCGGCCATACCAGAAGCTTGCCTCCCTCTTTTGCATAAGCCATTCCGGTGATCGGATTGACATAAGCATCCCGGTTTCCTTCCGGATCCAGGTGATAGAGTGTTGTTTCAGAAGGTAGTGCCAGGAGCTTGTCAGCTTTTATATAGCGAACCTTGGTTAAATCTCCTCCTTCAAGCTCAAAGTCTGGTTTTCCTGCCTTTAACACAAAGATGGATTCCCGGTTTTTTACAGATACCTTATTGCTGTTTCTGTCATAGCCGTAAACTGCTCCATCCGCTCCAGTTTCTGTGACTGTAAGATCTGCCAGGGAATAAAAGAGAATGTCGGTATCTTCCCGGTCAATTGTCTCATACGTCCAGGTGCCTTCCCCAGTTGATCCCAAAAGGCTTCCTTCCTGATCCTGTTTGTTTATAAATTCTGTGGTGGTTCCAGCGTATCCTTTTTTTATTTTCATGGTCTGAATATTATTATTTCGGTCCCTCACCACTTCCACGCCGTCATATCCGTAATCTCCGCTGTCTCCGTTTTCTTTAATCTCAATTGCATCGTAGAGAGCCATTTTTGCCCCGGCTGCATAGCGGTTTTTATCATCTGCCGTATCCAGGGGCCTGGAAACCAGACCATATCCGGCAAACACACCATTTAAGTAAACTGGCTCAATATTCTCCCCCGCTTCTTTTCTTACGTGAAGAGATTCTAATGTTCCTTTAAACCAGGCATACCCTAAGTAGGTTCCGTTTTTATAGCCAAACTCCAGGTTTTCCGCCCCGTATCTCTGCTTTAAATCCAGTTCTGTTCCTTCCACTCTGGTTTCAGTCTGATAGGTAACGGACGAAGCTGAATCTTTAA
>JAEYSJ010000057.1 GCA_023434855.1 Bacillota bacterium
CAAGTGTTTCACCCAATAATACGATTAAATTGGTGAACTCTATTACCTGTAAGGTCGCGGAGAATCATGGGCAAAGCAGTGTGGCCGCGGTTTCTAAAGCGAAAAATTATATGCTGGAACATACGGAGACATCAGAATTTCTTGATCCGGCGGAGGTAGGCAAAAAAGTCTTTCGTTCTTCGCCAATCATGCAGGAAGAATTTTTAGCTGAAGTGAATAAGGCCGGAATCGCTGAAACGGTAAAAGTAGACCGAGACTTTTGCGTTAAAAAAGGGAAAAATCACAAAATCAAAACTGATACAGGAATTGAAATCTCTTTTCCGGTGGATTATTTTGAAAACAAGGATTACATGGAATTTGTCAATAATCCGGATGGGACTTTGTCAATTGAGTTGAAAAATATCGGGAAAATTATTAACAGGTAGAACTGCATCCCCCAATATTCAAAAAAGTTAATCTCATCCAGACAGATGCAGAAACATTCATTATTACGGTGGTAATTGTTAAGGAGGAAGGAATTTACGCATGATAAATACAAGGAAATATACCAAAACTGATTTGCTTTCCTGGGGTATGCTGGCTCTCGTATTTGGTTACATGTTTGCGTTGAATTTTTTAATGCCCTTGCATCGGGATGATTATTGGTATTCTTTGATCTGGGGAACACTTGATAAAATTACTGCCTGGCCGGATATTTTTAAATCCCTTTACATCCATTATTTTACTCATGGCGGCAGAATGGTTCCCTATCTTGTACTAGATGGTTTTCTTTTACTGGGCAAGCAATGGTTTAACCCATTCAACGCCTTTTTATATGTTGCTCTAATTATTCTCATGTATTGGCACTCGCAGCGAAAGATTACTATGCGGTTTAACCCCTATATTCTTTTATTAATCATATCGTTCTCCTGGCTTGGCTTTCCGCATTTCGCCGAAGTGAATATATGGATGGCCGGCGCTTGTGGTTATTTGTTTTCGGCGGTACTGATTCTCGCCTTTCTCCTGCCGTATCATTTCACTTTTTTAGAGAAGGGATTATGGCCCGATAAATATCCGGCCATTATTGGAATGCTTTTTGGCGGAGTAATTGCCGGATGGACGATAGAAAATGTAGCCGCAACTATGACGTTTGTTGTTGCCTGTTTTACTTTTTACTTTTATAAGAAAAATAATTTGCAGAAATGGATGATTTCCGGTTTCTGCGGTTCCATGATAGGTCTTGCGCTGCTCGTACTTGCACCGGGAAACTACGTTAGATATGATGAACAACGGACAGGAATAATTAACCATTTTACTAACTTGATTGCTGCAGGTGTCGAAACGCTGTTTTATGTGCTGCCGGTTATCCTGTTTTTGATACTCGTATGGCGTATTTTACTGAGCGATTATGCCAGGAGAAACGGGCTCTCAGCTGTTGCCAGGCAGGATACTGACGGCAAATTCATATCCTCATCTGTGTTGACGATTGGTATTATATTTTTTATGCTGTTATCTTACTTGAACGATAATTTCTTTTCCAAATGGCTTGCGAATTTGATTTATAATAACGTTGCCGTACGGCTGGGTATAGCGACTCCCCATCTTAAAGCACAGTTCTTCAACACTATGTCCGGGTTGGAGGAAATGGTGATATATCTTTTAACAATCACTCAGTTATTCCGGTATACTTTTAAAAAATTAGCCTTGGCGAAAAAAGACATCAAAGCTTTCATACCGGCAACTTCCTGGCGGAACATTATAAATGCTTATCCGGCAAGTTATTATCCAATTGCCTGGATTGCCCTGGCGATGTTCAACCATTTCGTCATGGTTGCGTCTCCCCGTTATCCCGGCCGTGCGGCCTTTGGGTCAGTGGCCTTTTTGATTATCGGGGCTGCCGGCGTTTTTACAATACCGGCAGTTTATCAATACTTACTTGATAATGCCCGCAAGAAATATTTGGCCTTATTCTCGGCAATTGTTATAATTCCCATGATGGCCGGGACTTTATATCAGTATTCGATTGTATTCCGGGAAGAAAACCAGCGGGTTGCTTACGTAAAAACAATGGTAAGTCAGGGAGCGACTCATCTGGAAGTAGAGCCGATATCAATCAAAAACCGGGTAATGCGGCATGTTTATTTTGAGGATTTGAACAATAGTACGTCCAAGTCGCTTTTTTGCAATTATTATGGATTGAAGGATATAAAACTCAGGGGATTAGAATAATTTCATAGAAAATAGAAGAGACCATGCTGAAACTTTATATTTCGGCATGGTCTTTTTTATTATGCAGCTGTTTTTCAATCTATTTCACCGAAAAACATAATATTTGCTGGCAATATAATTAAATACTGCTACTATGCCACTTGCGATGATCTTTGATAATGTGTCTAAGACATTAAGCCGTTCAACTAGAATAATTATCGACAGCAAATCAATAAAATATGATAATACTCTAAAGAACAAAAAGCTTAATAGTTCTTTTGCCAGCAGAATCCCCTTAGTTTCCTCACAGTCGAAAACAAAAAGTTTGTTTGTAACGAATGCAAAAATTACAGCAAGTACCCAGGCAAGGGATGCAGCTATTTTATAATCGAAATTGATTATTTTTGTAAAAAACAAATAGCTTACGAAGTTTACAATCGTTGTCAGTATTCCGAAAAAGATATAAGACTTGGTTTGATCTAATGCTGCTTCTCTCAATCTTGTTTCACTCCGTCATTACAACATCCGCTTAATTCACTGCGGTATACAAGTTTTTTGCCATTATACTCATTTACCAAATATAATGGCCGTCTTTTGGTTTCATTAAACACTCTTCCGAGATATTCACCAATCACTCCCAGAAAAATCAGCTGTATTCCTCCCAGGAAAAGTACTACTGATACCAATGTCGGAAAGCCTTGCACCGGGTCCCCAAACATGAGTGTATTAAAGATAATCCAGGCCATATAAGCGAAAGCAAAAAATGAAATAATAATGCCGATTATTGAGGATATCCTTAACGGGAAGGTAGTAAAGGAAGTGATTCCTTCAATCGCCAGATTAAGCAGATTGAAAAAACTCCACTTTGTTTCACCGGCTGCCCTCAGCGCAGAATCAAAAATAATTTCCTTTTTCTTATATCCTATCCAACTGAAAATTCCTTTTGTGTAACGCTGGGTTTCGCGCATCAATTTAATTGCTTCAACACATCTTCTGTCAAGCAGCCGGAAGTCACCAACGTTCTCCTGGATTTTAATTGTTGTTATCTTTTGCAAAAAGCTATAAAATGTATTCGCTGCCCATCTTCTTAGAAAATTCTCCCCAGTACGGTTTCTTCTTTTAGCGCATACATCATCATAGCCTTGTTTCCAGTACTTGATCATTTCCGGAATAAGCTCCGGCGGGTGCTGCAGGTCGGCATCCATAATAACTACGGCATCACCGGTGGCATAATCCAACCCAGCAATCATTGCCAATTCCTTGCCAAAATTACGTGAAAGGTCAATATAGGAAATCCGGGGATCTGACGCAGCTAATGATTTTATGACTTCAAGAGTATCGTCATGACTACCGTCATTTACAAATAAAATTTCAAATGTGCATGAAGTGATTCCACGTAATATTGAATTTAATCTTTCCCATAATTGTCGTAGTACTTCCTGTTCATTGTAGCACGGAATGAGAATAGTAATTGTACTCACCTGAATCATCCTTTCGTGATAAACCGGTCTATTATCATTAATGCTGATTTTCAGAATAGATTATCAGTTAGAGTATAGCAAATTAACAGGGCCGCGACAAGTTTTCAGCGAACTGATATTCTCATGACTGGTTATTTGCTTCTTTCCGGCGTTGTGGCGCAGTCCCTCTCAATAACGAGGAGAAAACTGGTAAATAGTTAAAGGGGCTAACCTAAAAGCAGTAGGTTAGCCCCTTTAGCTATTCACATACATTAATTACTTGCTGACAAGGTTCCAGTTGGCGCTATTATTCGGGGTAATAGTACCTTGTAATTTGATATAGCTGGCTATCAGGTTGCGTACCTGACCACCGTCTCCCATAGTTTTTTGGGAATCCCAGAGAACAGTCGGAACTGTGCCTGTTTTGCCAAGAGCATCAAGGCCCATGGCGGACATAAAACCGCCACCGCCGTTGTAACGATAATTATTAATGGCAAATTTGAAGGTATCTGTATCCTGAACGGGTTTTCCTTTGAAAGTAAGGTTTTGAATGCGGCTGCCGACCGGTTTACTGATGTTAATTTGATAACTTACACCACTTATCATATCATAGTTGTAGCTTGGAGCAGTATAGAAGGATGAGGTATAGTAAGGCAGGCTGGCAGCATCCACCGGAGTACCGGACGCTACCTGTGAGAAATATGAAGCTGATTTCTCAAGATATTGTTTTAACTGTTTGCCGGTAATTTGGATAGTGAACATATAATTCTCATAAATATATACGCTTGAAACATTCTGAAGTGTTACTGTACCTTGGGGAATCAGGGCAGTATCGTTAAAAGAAGCGGCTGCGGAGATGTCCGCATTGCCGTAATACATTTGGACTTTGTTTACGAAGTCAACCAGGGCGGTATATGTCTTGTAACCGTCTTTACCGGGGAAAGGGGCGGTAGATTTACCGAGGGGAGTGGCGAGGTAGGCTTTGGTGGCGGCATCCCATGGCTGAGCAAGGGAAACAACTCCCGGGTCATCAGCAACGCCGTTAGTGCTGAGGTTTGCAGTGCTGACCCCGCGTACTTGCCATTTGCCTTTTGTTTTTTCAAAAGTGATTAATGCTTCGCTCAGATAAGCGCCCCACCGGTAAGGCGCCATGGTTGGAACGCCGTTGATAACACCGTCAGGGTAAGAAACGCTGGGAGATACACTGGTATCAGTGACTCCATGGGTATTGTCGGTTAGGACATGAGTATGGCCGGAAACGATCAGATTGATACCGGTGCATTTATTGGCGATAGCGACAATACCGTTTTCCGGGTAGGGTGATGAAGCTGACGGTACTCCGGAGTGGCTTAATACAATGATAGCATCTACATTTTCCCTTTTTAAATCAGCGATTGCCATGTTTATGGCATTTTCCTGCGGGATAAAATTAAGTCCCTGATAATTGGCAGGGCTTTCAAAGTTTGGAATAGCTGGGGTGACTGTGCCAATGATGCCGATACGCAATTTGTCGTGTTCTACACCTGTTATTTTGGACACATCAATATGTTTAATAATGTATGGTTTTACATGCTGCAAATAGGTATTTGTCAACACAAAACGGGTGTTGGCGGATAAAAACTGCGCCTCTGAATGGATAGCCGCTTTTTTGAGAAAATCCAGGCCGAAATTGAATTCGTGGTTGCCAATATTGATTGCATCATACTTCATATAATTAAATACGCTGACCATAGGGTGGACAAGCCAGTTTGTATTTACAGTTGCATAATAGGCGTCCAAGGGTGTCCCTTGCAAGAAATCTCCGTTATCCACCAGAATATTGCAGGGATATTTGCTGCGTTCTTGTAATACCAGTGTGGCGATTTTGGCTAGACCGACAGTGGAAGAACCGGTAGGGGTTGTGCCTGTCAGGTAGTCATAATTTAATATATTACCATGCAAATCAGATGTTGCCAGAACAGCAACGGTAGCCGTTGAGGATGCCATAGCCATAGGAGCATTGGCGATAATACATATGCCAATGAGCAAAAGGCTTATCAGGGTGACAATTCGTTGTTTCACATTCATTGTACAAGCCTCCTGTAGAATATTCTTACGATCAAATGATGACTTTTATTTGTGGGAATGATCATCAGTTGATAATTTTTAGTGTTAAACCTCCTTTCCTTCTTAATGGCATTAATTACAATATATTCCAAGAAGATTATATTTGAATTTATTTTCTCTTGTGTTAACCTCATGTAAAATTATGGTTATTTCTTAAAGATTAAGCAATTGGAATGATTTTTTAAATGTTAATACTTTTTAACAATTATTTACGCATTTTTAACCCAAAGAAAAACAGGTTTTAGTTATAATAAGGCTGTAATTTTGAAAAAAATACCATAAGGTAAGGGAACTTCCGGGAACAGCCCAAAATACCATGTAAATTACCCCTTGGTCTTTCTTCGTCCTCGGTGGTTATAATCATTTGTCTAGAAGGATAAACACTTTTTCTGAAGACTTCCCCGAAAAGACAAAGCTATCATTTCAGGATCCCTTTAGTGCCGACTATATAAAAGCGAGGCGAGGGAATTGTTTTTGCCATATTTCCGGTTTTCCGCACTTATTCTAGGATTGTTTATTTTATTTATGTGGCCGTTTACGGCTTTTGGCACTCCAGCGAATGACGGCATATCCGGAGTCAGTGCCAACAGTCCGACTAATCCCCAGCCTAACTCGCCGGGGCAGGCCCAAACAACTGCGCCGGCTCCAAGTCCGTCAGAGGATACAGGGTTGTCGCCGCTGATCGTACGGTTGGAATATGTAAAAGCCGATCAAGTGAAAGCCATGCTGGCTTCAGTATATCCCAACAATCAGGTTAGGGCAGAAGTTGTCAATAACAACCTGATTGTTTCCGGTAGTGATGAGGACTGTCGCAAGGTTAAAGAAATGCTGGCCAAGCTTGATACCCCACCGCGTCAGGTCATTTTCGAAGCTGAAGCCGTAGAAGTAAACAGGGACGATATTCGCAATATCGGCATTGACTGGGGATCGGTTACCGCTTTGCCGGGTGTGGCTGCTACTGACGGCAGTTCTTTTCGCATCGGGCTTAATATTCGCAATCATCCGGAATATGGTGTCAATATTGCGGGTACAATTCACCGTCTGGTGGAAAACCAAAAAGGGCGGTTGCTTGCCAGTCCACGCATTGCTGCTCTTGACGGTCAAACCGCCCAAATTCTTATCGGAGACAAGTTGGCGGTGGAAAGTACGCAAATCTCCAGCGGCACAACTGTTACCACTGTCAATTATGTGGAAGTAGGCATCAAACTGGAAATAACACCTACGATTCACGAGGACGGGACCATTACGACTCATATCAAGCCGGAAGTCAGCAATAAAGAGAGCACTACGTCAAATGGCAATCCAAACATCCGGACACGCCAGGCCGAGACAACGCTGCGGGTAAAAAATGGCGAGACAATTGTACTTGGCGGCTTAATCCAACGCCAGGAAACCAAAGATATGGTTAAATTTCCCCTTTTGGGTGATATACCGCTTGTCGGGCAGTTTTTTCGCTCGACAGTCAAGGAAAAAACTGAAAGCGAACTAATCATTCTTATTACGCCAAAGCTGGTTGATTTGTAAGGAGATGCTGTCTAAATGAAATGTGTAATAATAGTAGTATTCCTGTTGGGAGTACTCGTCACACCAGTACAGGCCGGTACTGCAAGTGATGCCGATATGGCTTTATGGTGGGCGCCGGTTATTTACCAGCAGGATGACGGGCGTAATCCCATTGCGCGAGAAAACACCTTTACGACAGTGAACTATGATCATGACTGGCGGGCGGACAACAACTGGGAGAACCTGCCATATTATCCGCCGGTCCCGGCGGTATATTATTCGCTAGTGGAAAGTGACACCCATTACTTTATTGGGTATTACCTTTATTATCCCCGCCATACCGGCGCCACCAAGCACGAGAACGATATGTCAGGGGTGATGGTGGTGGTACAGAAAAGCAACGATAAATATGGACAGTTAGAGATGCTGTTAGTATACGGCAATAATAATTGTGCCAAAATTAGCTATTCCCATGTATGGCGTGAGAATAGCTACCACCCTATCCTGGTAGTCAGCGCCGGGACGCATGAAATAACTAATGAGCGGGCGCCCGGTCCGGGCGGAGCCTACCCCTTATTCCCAACCAGCGGTCAGACAGCAGCGGCCCATGGCGGTTACCGGCTGGTCGACCTGCAGGAACTGTGGCAGCATCGCAACGACATCGGGCAGAACCGTACTTTCAACCGCTGGGGCTACTTCGACAGCGGCGAATATATCAATGTTGCCGCCCCCTGGGTGTGGGAATATCGCAAGACTAACTGGCTGGCAAAACCGGCTGAAATGCTGCAGCGAATTTACGGCGGTGCGAACCAGCCCGTAAAGTATTTGAATAATCCTTATGCCGGAATTTAGCAGATTGCACATTAGCCATTTCTTATTCATTCACGCATCCTATCTCATATTTCTGAAATTAACAGATAGATAACAAAATTGTAACATTTAGGTAATTGGATAATTATATAATCTAGGTAATCAATGACAGCCGGTCGGCAAATTGGGAAAAGCGAAAAGCGCAACGTATTTTTACATTTATTATCCAGATTAATTTTACCTAAGGCGACAGCATTCATTGGGAAATATCTTATTAGGAGGTAAAAAATGAGATCTTTCAGAAAGGCTTTTTCGGTCATTATCCTTGTTTGCATGCTTGTGAGCATGGCAGTTATCCAGGGCAACGCTTTTGCCGCTGATAACCCGGTAAGTAAGGTTACGGTAACTTTCTACGGGGATACCGGAACTTCAAAGGGATTTACCTGGCACACCGGCCTTGCATCAACCCACAGTGATTTGGAGATTGTTAAAAAGTGCGGTGAAGTATCCGGTTGCAGCCAAGCCGTTAAACCTGATTTCAGCAAAGCTATTAAGTTTTTAGGAAGATATTCCATATCCACGAATGATCCTTTAGAAAATGTTCATAAGGTTGAAGCTACAGGTCTTAAGGAGAATACGACGTACTATTTCCGGGTAGGTGATGCTGCACTGGGCATCTGGAGCGATGTAGGCACTTTCCACACTGCTGCCAAAAACGGCTTTCTTACAGAATCCTTTTCCTTTATCGACCTGGCAGATACCCAGGCTCTTGACGAAGATGAAGCTATTCTCTCATCCCAAACAATAGCCAAAGCTCTCGCTACAGTTCCTAAGGCCAAGTTTATTGTTCACGGCGGCGACGTTGTTGAGAATGGAAACGTTGAGGCGCAATGGAACTGGCTGCTTGGCCATTCGCAACAAAGTTTACTTAATACAACTATTTTGATTGCTGCCGGCAACCATGACAATAATAAAAATGCATTTATTGAGCATTTTGACATTAAACCTGCCGATTCTGATACTAACACAACAACCGGTGCTTATTATTCTGTTAATTACGGAAATACCCATTATGTTGTACTTAATACAAATGAAAACTCCACTATCTATGCCGATTTTAGTCCAGAACAAATTCAGTGGCTGAAAGACGATGTAGCCAAAGCGCGTACCGCAGGCGCAAAATGGATTATCGTGAATATGCATAAAGGTCCGTACACAACGGCAAATCATGCTACCGATTCGGACATAATGGGCGCGACAGGCACTAGAACACTTGTTGCGCCGATAATGGCGGACCTGGGAATTGACCTTGTCCTGCAAGGACATGACCATATCTATGCCCGGAGCAAACCGATTAAAAATGGCGCTGCCTCTCCCACAAACAAAATTACGGAAATGCTTAATGGCCGGAAAATCGAATATTCTGTAAGACCGAACGGTACGATCTTTTTGATTCCTGCTACCGCTGGCGCGAAGGTTTATTACAAGAATAAGAAGATTGATCCAAGCTATTTCAGCCTTTTTGATGTTGCCAACGAGAATTCTGCCGCTGTTTATGGCCCTGACCCCGCTGATCCAACCAGACCTAAACGCAGTCAGATACAGACTTTCGTCGGTATCACTGTTGACGATCGCAAGCTGACTGCTGTTACATATGAGATTGATCAAAATAAGAACAATGCTCAGCCTTATATTGTTGACCAGTTTGGCATTGTAAAGTAAATTCAAATTAGTTAATTACGGCTGATAAAATGCAAAAGACCCGTCACTTTAAAGTGGCGGGTCTGCATTTTATCCTTGATAAACCGTAATCTTGCCCGGAGCATCTTTTAACATACCCCGTATTAAATTTACCTGATTATTGACAGTCGTTTGGTTAGGAGTTGATTTTTCCAGTTCCTCTTTCAAAACGGTAATATTCTGACGAAGGTTATCGCGAAAACTCGCATCATCGATATGGGTGGAGAGTTGGTCATAGAGATTGAACAAATCGCCGGCTGCTCCCTTAGCCTGGTTCAATTGGTTAGCCTTTGACTTGGCGTCAATGTCATCAAGCGCCTTATTCATTTGGTTAATAGTTAAGTTCGTATTTGGTAAGGTATAAGATTGTGAGGGCGGCGGTGGCGGGGTCGGTGGACTTTGAGGTCTATCCGCGCAACCGATTGTTGTTACCGTCAGGATTACCGAAAAGAGATGCAATATATATCGGCGCCACGATTTTTTTTCCACGACTACAGGCCTCCTGGAATTTTATCACTTCTAACATGGTTATACCTAGTATTCTCATTTTAAAAATTAATATTCTAATATTTGGAGTAATGTATCAGCTAAATTATGATCTATTATTTAATATTTTCGACAAGATTGAGTAGGTAAATAAGCCGCATAGCAAAACAACGTGTAATTTATTGGTAATTTTGAGAGGATTATTGGTATGGAATGCCGAAGGATGTTAAATATTGTGGGCACCCAGCCGCACAATATGGATGAAGAGGGGGAGGAAGAATGAACGATTTTGAATTGTATTTTAAAGCTGCGTTAATTTTGCTCGGATTGGCAGTAGTGGCCTTTATTGTCATGAAGACCATTGTGATTGTCAATGGTAATGAAATTGCAGTCCTGGAACGCAAGTATTTTGGTAAACCGATGCCTCAGGGCCGGGTAGTTGCCCAGGAAGATGAAATAGGCATTCAGGCCAGGACATTGGGACCTGGGTTGCATTTTCTTGTGCCTTTTCTCTATTCGACGAAGAAACAGGAATTTACTTTGATTAAAGAAGACGAAATTGGTCTTGTGGAGAGTATTGACGGGAATTCCATTCCGGCCGGTAAAATCTTTGGGCGTACAGTTGACGGGCATAATACCTTTCAGGATGGGGCTGCTTTTTTAGCAAACGGCGGTGAAAAGGGGCCGCAGATTCCGGTTATTCCTGCGGGCACCTACAGAATTAACCCCTTTCTATTTACGGTAAGAGTTGTTCCGGTTACGGTAATACCGGCTGGCCGGATAGGGGTTGTTACGTCGATGGACGGTCAGCCGATTAAACCCGGGCGTCTTTTGGCAGAGCGGATTGAAGGGCATTCTACGTTTGAAAATGGACAGGCTTTTTTAGATAAACAGGGACAGCGGGGTCCGCAGATCGATATTTTGCTGCCCGGGACTTATCGTATCAATACAGACCTTTTTAAAGTGGAACTCAGGGATGCAACTGTAGTACCGGCGAATAAAGTTGGTCTGGTTACCGCCAGGGATGGCAAACCTCTTCCTGAGAAAGAATTTGTGGCAAGCCATGTTGATGGGCACAGTGATTTTCAGGATGCTTCAGCCTTTCTTGCCAATGGCGGACAGCGGGGGCCGCAACTTGATGTACTAAAGCCGGGGACGTATTATATTAACTCGATGATGTTTGTGGTGACTTTGGATGATGTAGCGGTTGTTGAGCGTGGACAGGTTGCTGTCGTTGTTTCCAATGTCGGGGAGGAGCCAAGACAAATTAAGCAGGCGGTAGAGGAAAATGAATTAGCTGAAGGAACTATTTCCGAAGAGACGAAAAGTGCTGTTGAAGAACGGCTGCGGCAAGGCATCGAACGATATGTTGTTCCCAAAGGCTTCCGGGGAATTCAGCAGGAGGTAGTCGGACCAGGCACCTATTATCTGAATCGCATGGCGTTGCATGCCTATACCGTAGATACAACCAATATTACCATCGATTGGGACGAAAGCAAGGAAACCAAATTTGATCCACTAAAGGTGGTCTCCAAGGACGGCTTTGAGATGGGGATATCTGTTAAAGTAATTATTCGGGTCAGACCTGATCAGGCACCGTATATGGTTGCCAAGATTGGATCTATTGAAAATCTCATTAGCCATGTTATTCATCCGATGATTGACAGTTCTTTTCGGAATCAGGCTTCTTCCACCTCTGCTATGAACTTTATGCAGGACCGGCAGAATGAACAGAAAAAAGCGGAAGAAGGGGCTCGGCTGGAACTGGAACGGTATCATGTGGAATGCGTAAGTGTTCTGATTTGCCAGATTAATTTGCCGCCGGAATTGATGAAAACTCAGACCGAACGGATTATTGCCCAGCAGCAAATGGAAATGTACAATTCACAACAGCAAGCAGAATCAAAACGGATTGCGACGGAAAAAACCAGGGCGGAAGCCGATCAGCAAAAGAATCTTGTGGAAGCGGAAATCGGCGTAAAGATTGCCGCACAAAATAAAGAGAAGGCCATTCAATTTGCTGAAGGGGAAGCGGAGGCAATCCGGCTTAAAAAAGAAGGGGAAGCGAAAGGGATTGCGGCAGTAGGTAAGGCAGAGGGTGAACGAATTTTGGCAATTGGGAAGGCAACAGCAGAGTCCTATGAACTGCAAAACAGGGCTATCGGTGGGGAAGGCGTTGTTTCCATTGAAATTGCCAAGCAAATTGCCGCCGGCAATATTAAGGTGACGCCGGATTTCCTGGTGCAAGGCAACGAAAATCTCGGTGGTTTGCTTTCCGCTTATTTGACGCAAAATATCGCCGTAAAGCCCAAGCTAGAAACACTGCAGGTTACGGCGCAGACTAAATCAGAAAAATCCATCTCATAATTAGTTTTTATTTGTAGATTAGATTCTTGTAAGGGAAACACTGAGCTGGTTTTACTGTTCCATTCTTAATATGCGGAAAATAGAAAGAACTCCCGTCAAAACCAAATGTGGGTTTGGCTGGAGTTCTGTATTTTTCCATATGTTAAATTTTCAACACAATGCCTAATATTGGACCAGATACTTAATCGGGTCTACGGCGGTGCCGTTAATTCTGACTTCATAGTGAACATGCGGGCCTGTACTTGCGCCCGTGTTGCCGGAATAAGAAATAACCTGGCCTTTTTTCACAGTTTGGCCTTCATATGCTGCCAGTCGCGAATTGTGTCCATAAATAGTTACAATGCCATTCCCATGATCAATTTGTACCATATTCCCATAGCCACCGGACCACCCGCTTTGTACAACCTTGCCATCGGCAGTTGCAACAACCGGTGTTCCTACAGCGCTGGCAATGTCAATACCAGGATGCATTTCGCTGCCGCCTCCCAAGGGAAAACTGCGCCAGCCAAAGCCGGAGGTGACTGCACCGTTAGCCGGCCAGATTGATGGCATGGTTGCCAGCTCATCGGTAGTATTTCCCGCTGCCGGCTGATTTGCCGGGGCTCGTCCACCTTGAATAGGCTGGATAGGTTTCAACTCTGTTACAGCAACACTGTCTGCAGCGTGGGCTTGGTGATATTCCGCAAAAATTACTACCGAAGCCAGGATAAGTAAGCATATAAGTAAAACGAACCATTGCGCTGAAGTCAGCAGCTTCTGATCGTAGTATATTTTTTCCTTGTTATTCGTTTCATGTGCAACATGCATAGATGCATTCCTCCTTTAAAACATAGAACCTTTTATTACCAAGCATGAGTGACATTAATTCCCGCAATTAATGAAAAAGCCTGTTGCTTTAATTTGCAGCGGCAATCGCCCATTGTTACTTCTTTATTTTACAGCTAGTTTTGCTCTGTGCCAAGACTTGACGCAAAAAAGGAAAAGTGAGATAGTAATTGTAAAGCTTTGATTATTGGAGATGAGATATGTGAGAAACCTTATGCGACAACATCGGCGGCGTATTGAATTTATTGCGCTTTTACTTATAGCGTTATTTGTATTAATGGCTGGTTATAAACTATTATCATTAAAATTCTGGACACACCATATTGATCCGCAAGCGCCTGTTAATGTGACTGCTGTACCGGTCACTACTGTAAATAAGCCAATCTGTGTTGCCAGAGCCGGTTCGATAAGTAAGGCAGTTTCTGTTCCTGTTAATGCAGAATACTCCGGGCGTCTTAATGAGATATATGTGACAGAAGGGGAGTCAGTCAAGGCGGGTCAGGCGCTGTTTAAGCTGGATGTAACTCCTGCTGCACCCGCCGACAATACAGCTTCTCCCGCTGTAACAATAAATAGAAGTTCCAGGGCTCCCCGGGAAGTACCGGGCAATTATGTCGATGCTCTTAAAGAATACAACCGTTGTAAAAAACTATATGAATTAGGAGCTATCCCACGGCGGCAGTTTGAAGATGCTTCAGCTCGCTTGCAAGAGGCGCAGAAAGGCCTGTATAGTGGCGGCTCGGACATTTCAGTACCGGAGGAAAATGCCCCCGCGACGGTCAGCGGACCTGTTACTATAAGTGCGCCGGTTGACGGGATAGTGACAGGTCTGGCAGCAGCTTCGGGGAAAATGGTCCAGGCTGGCCAGCAACTTATGGCTTTGGGAAGTGGTCAAGAACTTGATGCAGTCATTCGCCTTGAGCAAAGTGAGCTATATCTGGTTCCTTTAGGTGCACCTGTTATTATCCAAGTATCAAGTCAAGGTTTTATGGGGAAGGTTTCCAGCGTTTATCCTGAAATTCAGGAAAACCAAATCCCCTCATTTGTGGCTCATATAAAACTAACGAATACTGCAGATGGGTTGCTCCAATCTGGCATGTCCGCTAATTTGCAGATAGACAGCGGCAAATCGGTGGCAGTTCCTGCTGTTCCCAAAATTGCGGTATTTCAGGATGAACAAGGGGTGAATTTTATATACGTAGCAGCCGATGGCAGAGCGGTCCGTCAACAAATTAACGTCGGTGAAGCAATTGGTGATTTTGTAGAAATCACTTCAAACGTACCCCGGGAGACCATGGTTATAACCGACAATTTTGATGAAATTAAAAATGGTGAGGCTATTACAATAATAGAATAAAAATAATGTAAATCAAAATTTCTACGCTACGCCCACCGTATAAAATGTTATTATAAAGCGGGTTCCCTTGCTTTCCTCCGATTGTACTTCGATAATTCCATTGTGTCGCCTGACAATACTTGCACTGACAGAAAGTCCTAGCCCGGTCCCGGTTTCCTTGGTGGTGAAGAATGGGTCAAATATTTTTTCATAATTTTCTTTACGGATTCCGCAACCGCAATCCGTAACACATAAAGAAACCGTATCACCAGCCACGCTGCTTTCAATAGTTAGCGTTCCGTGTTGGCTCATTGCTTCAAACCCGTTTCTTGCAAGATTCAAAAGCAATTGTTTAATTTCTTTTTCATTTAATATAAGGTGAGGCAAGTTCTCGGCCAGATTTAGTTTCAGCTCAATACCTCGCTCCATCGCGTCAGTTGATATTAATGGGACAATTCCTTTTATTATAGCATTTAAGTCTTGCTTTTTATACTCTATCAGTTTATTTCTCGCTAATGAAAGAAAATCAGTAATAATATGTTCGATTCGTTCCAGTTCATTCAAAACAACACGAAATTGTTCTCTCATGCAGTCTGGAACTTTTTTGCTAAGGAATTGCAAATAGCCTTTTATTACTGTCATGGGGTTTCTAATTTCATGGGCTACCCCCGCCGCCATTTCCCCTACCAAGTTTAGACGGTCAAGCTTGGCCATGTCTTCCCTAAGTTTTTCATATTCAGTAATATCGTGAATTATTGTCATCGCCCCAATGATCGCATTTTCATGATTGCGAAAGGGAATTGCATTAATTAAATAACAAGCTCCATATGTGCTTTTTATATAATAGTCCAATGTTTCTATTCCTTTTAATGCTTGACGGCAAGGTGAATGTTCCCAGCTAAGTCCCAGTGTTTCTAAAAGATATTTACCTGACTTGCCTAAAAAGTCTTCCCTTTTAAGATTTGTTATGCGTTCACGATGTGCTTTATTTAGCGCTATAACATTACCTTCATTATCATACAAAACAATTCCCAGAGGGGATAATTCAATTAGCTGGTTTAGCATTTTATTTTCAGTTAAATATTGATTTAAGAGTTTCTGATATTTTTTTTGATTCTCTTCCCGTAGTTTTTCATGCTCCGTTATATTGCTATTTATGCCGATAGCTCCCACGACAATATTTGTTGGTTGTTGTTTTATCGGCAGCACACTTATTAGATATTTCTTTTCTAGTGTACATAGGAATTCCTGACTTGTTTCAATGCCATTTAGCGCTTTAGCAATTGCCGATTCTTCGTTGTTAATCCCAAAGAAATCGTTGATGATGCTATAATGCTTACCACTGATGTCGACTTGGTCAGCTGAAATATCATCCATAAACGCTTTATTTACAGTAATTATTTTTCCTTGCCTGTCAACTATATAAATAGCCATTGGGCATAAATCAATTAACTGATTGAATTTCACAACCTGATTACAGAAGGTAATTTCTAACAATGTCCTTTCTGAAATATCCGTGACATTACAGATAACTGCGTCAATGCCGCCACAGGATGAAAAAATTGGGCTTAACAAATATTCAAAATAGTGGTACTGCCCTTGTTTGTCAGGAATACCTATATAATTACCATATATCACCCTTCCTGTATTAAATACCTCAAGTATCTTTGCATCAAACCGTTCGAAATCTCCGAATGGTATGTCGACATTAAGCTCCCGCCAACTTCTGCCGATAATATCAGTTGGTTTCAACCCCAAATATCTTGCCCCCATTGTACTAACAAAAAGAAACCTGAGATCTTTACTGATAATAGTAATGAAATCAAACTTAGGTTGCAGGTTCGGCTGGAATTTAAGTCTGTTGCTTAATATTTTTTCAAATTGTTTATCAGTATCTGTTAAACTTTTAATAAGTTCCTGTATTGACATACATAACCTCCCAGAACACTATACTAATGTAAAGTTATACAATTTTTAGGAAATTCCTCCAGCAATGTTATTATTTGTTATTAACTTTAAAAATAAATACTGTAAAAAAACTAAAAACCATTGCTATAAAAGAGATGCATTCGAGAGAAAGTTTTTGCTTTCCACAAATGCACCTTTAATAAAAACGGGGGATATTTTTTTCTATTGTCTTATATAAGATGTAAGGCATGTTGGTGTTGTTTTTGTTTGAAACTCCATTATAGGTGCATTATTGCACTCTTCCTGATCCATAGAGTTAGTCAAAGTAGCCGCAGCTTCTTTGCACTCATAGCAATCAATATAATTTTGAGGCCGCTTTTTAACTTTAATAATGCCTTTATAGATTAGATCTACAACATAATCTTTTCCGGCAAGTTCTTCTAACACCGGTTGCTCTTTTTCTATCATTTCCAGAATATTATATACATTCTCATCTATTAGATATTCACTGTAAAATTGGTTCTTCGAGTATAGGAAGAACTTTTTATTTTTGTTATTAAAAGAATAGTCTACTTTTAAATGTATATCATTAGACATGTATAGGCATAATTTATCCCATTTTACCGAATGCAGCATATTAATCTGATCAAAATATTCGTTTACATTTTTATTAATCGTTTTTGTGGGGTTATAAATGGATTTTGAGTAAAAACTATTGCCACCTTTTCTAATTAGAATGTATCCAAAGTTTACTGAGGAAATGCCGGAACGGTTAAAATTTTGAATCCACATATCCAATTCATCATTGTACTGCTCAAATGTCTGTTTAAAAGGATAGTGGCAATGGGGTACGGAAAATAGGATATCATTTCTGTCAGCGGTAGTCAGTATTAACTTATCAGCTTTTGTTGATCCCCACCAATTGTTTAATTTTTCTTCATATTGATGAACATTTACCAAATCGGTTACGACGAAGAGATTTCCTGTATTATTAAGGTGTGAATCGGCATTTCTAAGAATTGCCTCCAGTATTTTTTCCCCGTTACCGCCTCCGTCTCTAAAGCCTAAATTACTTTCAGGGCTAGGGACAAAAGGTGGATTTGCCAGGATAGTATCAAACTTTTCATTGCCTACCGGTATGTAAAGATTGCCCTCAACAAATTTTGCATTTGTTACTCCGTTTAGTTGTGCATTAAATCTGGCAAAACGTATTGCCCGTGGATTGATGTCTACTCCCACTACTTTCTTGGAATAACAACTTGCAGCGATTGCCTGAACACCGGAACCTGTACATAAATCGAGAGTACTTTGGGATGGGTACATTGGCACTGTAAGTACCAAACCTAAACTATCCATTCCTATATACATAACAGGGTTTTCCTGAATGTTGTCTTCTGCATAGATCATATATCGATGGTCGGTTGCAATGAAAAATTCATTGACGCAGTATATGTCGACTCTGGAAGCAAATAATTCTCCTCTTGGAATAATGATGCCGATGTTGCAAAGAATATGGAAGCAATGCTCGCCGAGTATTGCTGTAATTCTTTCTTTCTTCAAAGCAACACGTAACAAAAATAATCTTACAAGATCCTCCAGGTTGCCGGAGCCAAGTTTATGGTTGTTGTAATAATGAATATAGGTTGGCTCGATGCTTTGCAGAGTATCAATCTCGAGCAATTTACAGATAGTACTTTCCGAATAGTCATGGATTGTGAGGGTGTCATTAAACTGTTTGAGTGTATTGGGTAAGTTGAAGGACGCATTGCTAAACTGTTCCAGTGTTATATTTGCCGGTCGGATAGTAGTACTGTCGCTTCCTCTTGCAAATAGTTTATAGCTTAAATTGTATCGTTTAAGCTGCTGCGCGGCCCATTCCAGTTTTCGCGAAAACATTTTTTCGGATAATTTTAATTCCAGTCGTAATTCATCAAGTTCCTCTTGTGTGCCTTTGTAACAGAGCATTATTAACCGTATTTCTTCGAAGGTATAATATTTGGACGGAATTAAACCGTTAAGATCCTTTATTTCGGACATTCCCAGCGGGTCTAACAGCAGTATCAGATTTTTTCCTAGTTGTGCTGAAAAATATTTACCAAGTGGATTTTTAGTGAAGAGAGCCGACGTTTCTTTATAAATTGCTGCCTGGGAGGAAATCCTTTTTAATTCATCTGGTGTCCAAGGCGGGTTTTCCGTTTTGCCAAAGAAAATAGCAGCATCCAACTCTGTCATTAAGTCAGTAACAGCTACTCTTTCATCCACTAAACCTTTAGGATAATTTGATTCCTGCAATTGTGCCAGGTGTTCTGCATAGCTTAGTACAGGTGAATTTCTTTTCCTTATCCAATAATCTTCAAGGCTTAGGAAATCTATATCAGTTGACAGGAACGTACTTATTGCCTCTTCCGGGGTTTCGATAATCGGCTGTCCGGCAATATTGAAGCTTGTATTGAGAATAACCGGACAACCATCTCTCTCTTCAACCATTTTATGGCACAAATCGTAAAAAAATATATTTTCTGCCGGCGTAATTGTCTGAACTCTGCCTGTTCCGTCATAGTGGGTAACAGAAGGGATCTGATCATGGTATTCTTTTTTGATATTAGATACTAAAAGCATAAACGGTGAAGCCACTGCTTGCTCAAATATTTTAGAAACTTCTTCCAAAGGTATTACCGGTGCAAAAGGCCGAAATGCTTCCCGGAATTTCACCCTGAAATTTAATATGTCTTTCATTTTTAAAAACGTAGGGTCGGCTATAATTGATCGATGCCCCAAAGCTCGCGGACCAAATTCTGATCCCCCTTCAAACCTTGCAATGATATTTCCTTTTGACATTTGAGCCGCACAGGTTGCGACCATCTCCTGATAAGAAAGTTTTTCGACAATGATTTCATTAGCAAACTTATGTATTGCAGATTCTATTTCACCTTCAGAATAATCTTTGCCAAGAGTGGCCTTTTTCAGTTTGCTGCGAATTTTACCTTTTTCAATATTATGATAAGCCCAAAGGGCGTTGCCTGCAGCTATACCTGCATCTCCCGCAGCCGGGAAAATAAAGATGTCTTCCAAATTGAGTTCGGTTAACAGCTTATAATTGGCAACTGAATTCAATGCTACTCCGCCCGCACAGCAAAGTTTTCTGCAATTAGTTTGACTAATTGCCAGTTCAACAATATGCAGCAATGCTTTTTCTAGTTCAGATTGAATTTTATATGCCAAATCAACAACGTATGATCTGAGGTATGCTTTTCCTTTTCCGTCGTCATACAACTTTTTCAGTGCTTCCACTTCAAGGAACAAATCGTATGCTGAAATAGTAATACTGTAACTTCCCGGTGTAGTATTTAGCCACTTATGCCATTTATCACAATAGGTTCCATAAGGGGCTAGTCCCATAAGTTTTCCGGCTTCCGGTATTGCTAAGTTTTTCCCAATGGTTGTGGAAAAACCGGCTAATTTTGTAATATATTCATAAATAAATCCAAGGGTGGAGAGAGATGCCAGATATGACTTAACCTTTTCGCTATGCAACAAGCTTATTTCGGTGCCTTTGGCAATATATAAACTGTATGACTCTGTAAGTCCATCTTTGTCAGTAGTACCTGAAGCATCGGCGACAAGAATAATTGCTTCAGCAAAGCCTGACGGCCAATAGGCTGTATATGCATGAGACAAATGATGACTAGGAATTACATATATTTTATCAGCTAATTCTTTGGGAAATATTCTTTGCAATATGTCTTTTGAATAATCTATTCCCGGCATATTTGCCGTGATACTGGAAAGTTCATTCATGCCAATATTGCATTTTTGCAGGCAATATTGAACCGCTTCATGCGGAATCTGAATGTTTCTGCAGTCTCCCAAGGATTGGTGTAAGAAACCTATACTGTTTTTTGCACGATCCAGCCGCTCCTGCTGTATTGCTATTTCGATATTTCCGTTTTTCACAATTGCCGCCGAACGATCATGTCCAAGATTAATTCCCAGATGATACATTGACTTGGTTGAAGTCGTCATAAATTTTACCTCCCAATAAATTGTGACAGTTGAACTAAATAAATCAGCCAACAGTTTTCCAATCAATTAGCCATTTTTCCGGCTTGACGGGTATCGAAGGGACTAGTGGCAGAATAGCAAATACTATTATCTATTGCGAAAAAAGTTTAGTCTTTTCAATGAGATATTTAAAATTAATTACAGAAAAGTAAATTAGTTACAAAAAAGGCATTTGATTGAAAAGCATTCGTTATATATCGTGTTTTTCCTGCCCCAAATTAATAGAAGAGCTATTATTTTCAAAAAATTATTTTATTTGCAGAAAATTTTGAAAGTCTGCTTCCAGGATTATCAAGCCATTCAAGTTATATTCAATTTAAGAATTGAAATACCAGCTTCTATGAGTGAAACACTCATTGAGGCTGGCATTTTCGTTTGCGGAGTAATTATGCAGGATATTGCCATCAGCAGGAAGTATCAATTTGCCGGAATCTATGCAGAAACTATATTATGCCGTAATTAGCAGGAAAATACAAAAAAGTGGTGAAATAAATAAATATCGACAAATTTTGCGAATTGGAGGCTAGGAACTGAGTTGAATATAGATAGATATATAGGAAAGGAAACGGAATTTTCTTTCGAACACCGGATATTTAATACAGTATTGGTTTTCGGGATAGTAATCGCGGTTGTTGCTATTGGATTTAATTATCTCCTTGGCCTTGGGACTTTAATCACGGGGACAAGTATAATTAGCGGTATAGTTCTGGGGATTTTATATTATCTCTCGCTTATTAAAAAAATATATAAGTCTTCGGTAGTTTTTTTCATATTTATGCTTGTATTCGTACTTGCGCCAGTTGCGTGGTTTAGCAATGGCGGGATGTCAGGCGGTACAGCTTTTTATATTATCATTTTTTCTTCGGCGATTGCCGTTTTATTCCGGGGTTATGCCAGGATTATGGCCTTTGGCTGTTTGGTAATTATGACCTTCGCTTTAATATTAATCGAGTATCGGGCTCCTTCATTAATACTCGGTTATGATTCTACTTTTAAAAAGTATGTTGATATATCATTTGGATTATTGATTGCCTTAATTACTATTACATTACTATTTATTGTAATTACAAATCACTATATCAACGAGCACAAAAGAGCAAATCGATACCTGATGGAAATAGAAAAACAAAAGATTGATTCTCTTAATGAACAATTTGTACGTGTTTTTAACGCGAGTCCGGCATTAATGGCGATATACAGAGAAAAGGATTTAATCTATGTTGCCGCGAATGACAATTGGCTTGAATGTCTCGGCTACCAACGCAGTGAGGTCATTGGCCATTCAGCAGTCGAGTTAAACACGCTGGGTCTGGCCGAAAGTCTAAGCAGGTTGGCGTTAGAGCCGGAAGAATGTCAAATACAGACGAAACACGGGGAGATTCGTGAATTGTTGGTCTCAAAGGCACGGCTTCAACTCAATGGTGAAGAATGCATTTTGCTAGCTTCAATCGACAGAACTATGTCCAAGCATTTGGAAAAAGAAATTGCCCGCTTGGACCGTCTAAATTTGGTAGGCGAAATGGCAGCCAGCATTGGCCATGAAATAAGAAATCCCTTGACGACGGTGCGCGGTTTTCTACAGCTTTTTCAGACTAGAAAACAATACGCTCAGGACATACAAAATATCGACTTGATGATTGCGGAATTAGACCGAGCCAACTCCATCATTTCAGAATACTTGTCTTTGGCAAAAAACAGAATGATTAGTTTAAAAATTAATAGTCTCAACAAGATTATTACCGAACTGTATCCTTTAATTTATGCAACTGCAGTTTCAGAGGGGGTAGAAGTAATATTGGAAATGGATGATGTCCCCGATGTACTAGCTGACGAAAATGAGATAAGGCAACTGCTTCTGAACCTTACCAAAAATGCTATAGAAGCCATGCCCGGAGGGGGTAAAATAACTATAAACACCCGGTCAATCAATGATAATGTAATCTTGGTAGTTAAAGATACCGGTATTGGTATCCCGCCAGAAATCTGCGAAAAGCTTGGCACACCATTTTTTACTACGAAGGAAAAGGGCACAGGTTTAGGACTTGCCGTATGTTATCGAATTGTGGAAAAACATAACGCTGATTTACAGATAGATACCGGTTCGTCGGGGACTACTTTTTCAATAAGATTTAAAGCTGTATAAACCAGGAATATATTCTAGTATATCTGTCAATAACGCATGGAAAATTGCGAAAAACAATCGGTGCCGGTATCTCACGTAGCACCGGTTGGTCCTGCTGGTTTTTTGGGCTCTCTGAGTCGTGTGATTGCCCAAGGCCAGGGAGGACAGTTGTAAGGACAATTACAGCACGGATCGGATGCTGTGGGAGACGCTGTGGGGGACACTGTAGGACTGCTGGACTCAGTTTCAGGGGGAGTGGCGGTCTCAGTTTCAGTGGGAGTGCTGTTAGTCTCAGTTGTCGGGCAGGTGCAGCAAGTGGTCGTTGATGAGCTGCCAGTTTGACGCTTGTGTTTTTTACGCCGGCGGATATACCGGCGGCCGCGATGCCCTTTTGAGGTTTTTTTTGAGTCAATAGATGCTCCGCAAGTCAGATCCTCCGAGTTCTCCATTAACATGTACTCCTTTCCTAAGTGAGTTCTGTATTATTACATAATATATTATGCGAAGTAAAAGGAAACAGTGATAACCTACTGCAAAAATAGGGCTTAAGTCATGTCAAATGCTGTTGTATGAAAATATAGCTCCGAAACCCGCTAACAGGTTAAATTCTCGGCGGTTTTTTTTATATATTTTAGTTGGCACAGGCTAGCACATTTTTGGCGTATAATAACACATGGATGCTCAGTCGGGATAAGTAAATAACATAATCTTAAAATATGGATATTTTAGACATATTAAAAAACTATTGACAAGGTGTATTAAATAAGTTACTCTACGTATAGATGTATATACATATTGGTATTGCAATTTAAGGAGGCAAATTGATGTTAATGATCGGGGAACTCATAAATACGAGCCGTAAGGCCATCAGAGAGGCTGTTGAGGCGAGGAATGCCCAGTATATTCAAGAAGTAGCCAAAGCACAGGAAGCTGCGGGAGCCAACTATTTGGACGTAAACTGTGGAACAATGGTTGGCCAGGAAATCGACATTATGCAATGGCTGGTAAATACAATCCAAGCGGTTACCGATTTGCCCTTATGTATCGACAGTCCTGACGAAGAGGCGCTCAAAGCCGGGCTTATTCTGGCTAAAGCTGACAAAGGCAAGCGCATGATTAATTCGACTACTGCTGAGGAGAAACGGTATAAAGCAGTTATTCCTCTGGTTAAGGAGTTTAATGCCAAAATTGTTGCACTGTGTATTGAAGATGCCGGTATGCCGGAGACAGCCGAAGACCGGCTGCGGATTGCAAGTTTGCTGGTGGAATCGATGGAGAAGGAAGGGATTCAACAGGATGATATTTACCTTGATCCCCTGATCAAACCGTTGAGCACTAATGATAAATATGGCAAATCAGTTTTAGACGCTATTTACGCCATTAAGAAAAAATATCCTGCAGTTCACTTGACTTGCGGGTTAAGCAACATATCCTACGGCCTGCCTAACAGGGCAGTTCTTAACAGACTGTTCGTCGTGCAAACTATGACAATGGGGATGGATGGCTATATTCTGAATCCCACCGACAAGGCCATGATGGGTGTTGTGTATGCATCCCAGGCATTACTGGGCAATGATAGATTCTGCGGCAAATACCTTAAGGCCCATAGAAAAGGACTTTACGAATAATACATATTGGAGGACTTAGTATGTCACAAATTAATCTTGTCAGAGCAGTAACCGAACTGGAAGAGCAATTAGGTTGATTATAACAAGAGCTTCAGTTAATAAAAACGAAAACCTAGAAATGAAGTGAATGGGGACAGCCTATTTTGAAAAGGTTGTCCTTTTTCACTGTATCAGAATTTATAACTTTTCGGAGCGACTGCAAACAGTTGATTACCTGCAGTTTAGCCGAAAAGTAACTTAAAACTGTTCGAAAACGGGACATTTTTCTTAATCAGTGATTGTGTTATAAATGGTTCGCTAAGTTGCAGCACAAACTGCTATTGGAGCCGTGGGCTGAAGAATCTATACCAGGTCAGGAATTTATGATAAGCTATGTGTACGGTGACTACAGCGATAGGTAAGTTAACTGGAAGTTATTCTTGATAAGTAGGAAACGAGGGGAAAATATGCGGATTTTGCTTTTCGGCGGTTTCTTGGGTTCTGGCAAAACAACAACTATTTTGCAGGTAGCCAGATATATAACGGAGAGACGCCACGAAACAGTGGCTATTATTGAAAATGAGATTGGTGAGGCCGGCATCGACGACAAGCTGTTATTCGACAGCGGACTTAAAGTAAAGCCGCTGTTTGGCGGCTGTGTATGCTGTCAGATAACCAGTGATTTAATCTGCGCGGTAAAAGATATCCAGGAAACAATTTCGCCCGATTGGCTGATAATCGAGATGAGCGGGCTGGCTATTCCGGGTAAGATTGCTAAATTGATTAATGAATATTGCAATTATTATATTTCTTTCAAGACAGTTACCCTTGTAGATATGGGACGCTGGCCAGAGCTGAAAGAAGTCCTTGGACCGCTGGTTACAGGACAGGTTGAAAAAACCGACCTGGTTATAATTAATAAAGCCGATATTGCAGGGGCTCACCGGGATGAAATTATCAACGACATCAAAATGATCGTTGGCAATGCGCCGATAATGGTTGCCAGCGCTGCGGATAATTTGCCGTTGGCGGTGATAGAGGAGGTTATCTGTTGTGAATGACTTAACTGACGCAACAATTTTCAGTAAGTTTTATCCGATTATTTTTAATAACGCAGTAAGGAAGGCAAACCTGGAGCCAATGTTAAAAAATTTACTTCTGTCAATAGGAGTTCCTTTATCGCATAATGGTGTTATTGTAGGGCATCTCAAACTGGTGGCCGAAATATCCAAGGAAGAATTTTTATTTTTGTCGCTTACCAGATTGGACCGGGTGGATGTAACGGCTTCAACTAGCTGGACAGGCCAAGGGGATGATATCATCGGCATGGATTTAAAAATTAACGTTTTGGTTTTTGGATTTAATAAGAATTATATTGCTGAAGTTGTGGCTGCAGCGCTCCAAACGTTTAATCAAAAACAAGGATGATTTTTATTTATGATACAAGAATTGACTGCTGTCTCAAAAAAAACACACTTGTCCGTCATATGGATGGCCATCTTGCTAGGCATGCTTACTGCATTCGCGCCATTATCTATCGATATGTACTTGCCTGCCCTGCCGGACTTAGCTAATGATCTGAATTCGAGCGCCTCCCTGGTCCAGCTCAGTCTGACGGCTTGTTTGCTTGGTATTGCATTAGGTCAGTTATTTGCGGGTCCTATTAGCGATGTGCGTGGTCGAAAAGGTCCGTTGGTTGCAGGTTTACTATCCTACATTATTGCTTCTCTG
The DNA here is from genome assembly GCA_023434855.1 of Bacillota bacterium. Next base: position 26,251 of record JAEYSJ010000057.1, read on the forward strand.
TGTTGCGCATTTGCTCCAACGGTTTGGATATTGGTAATCATGCGGTTTATTCAAGGACTGGCGGGATCAGCAGGCATTGTCATCTCACAGGCCATTGTACGGGATCTATATTCAGGTTCAGAAATGACGCGGTTTTTTGCATTATTGATGCTGGTCAACGGGGCTGCGCCGATCATTGCTCCTGTCTTGGGCGGACAGATTCTGCAAGTAACCTCCTGGCGGGGCATTTTCATTGTATTGTTGGGGATGGGGATGCTTACGTTGTTTGCCGTTTTATTCGGATTGCCTGAAACCTTGCCTGCCTCCCTGCGGACAAAAGGCGGTATTAATAATACCCTTCGCACGTTTTTTGGCTTAATTGGCAACCGAACCTTTATGGGCTATGCAATAAGTCAGGGATTTGTTTTTGCGGCCATGTTTGCCTATATCTCGGGATCTCCCTTTGTTTTACAGAATATCTTCGGTGTTTCTCCACAAATGTTTAGTGTGTTTTTTGGCATTAACAGCCTGGGAATAATTATTGCCGGTCAAATTACCGGCATGTTGGCCGGCCGGATTTCCGAGACCAAGCTTCTGATTGCAGGTCTTATAATTGCGTTTGTGGGAGGTATTCTTTTATTAGTCGTGATTTTGGCCGGTAGTGAGCTATATACCATTTTGCTGCCATTGTTCTTTGTCGTTTCAAGTGTTGGGGTTGTTCGGGCAAGCAGTTTCTCGTTAGCTATGCAGGATCAGGCAAAATCGGCAGGCAGCGCTGCGGCTCTTATCGGAGTTTTATCTTTTATGTTTGGGGGATTGGTGGCACCGTTTGTTGGGATCGGTGGTAGCCATACTGCTGTTCCCATGGGCATTATCATTGCTTTCGCTGAAACTGCGGCTGTTTTATGTTATGTGTTCTTAGTTTACGCAAAATGATTTGCGGGTAGAGGAGGTATACAACTGATGAGGACTGTATTTACCGAGTTAGTCCGGGAAGCTTTGAATTACAAGGCCGATTATGCGGCTATTGCTGACGTTTCGCAAATTAAATTTGTTCCTGAATTTCGTAAAGCCTGCGAACAGAATAGCTGCGGCAAATATAATAAAAACTGGATGTGTCCGCCGGCAGTGGGGACTTTGGAAGAACTAAAAGCGCGAGCCTGCCAATTTCAGCAGGGACTGTTGTTTCAAACCGTTCATACAGTTAAGAGTTCTTTTGACTGGAAGGGCATGATGGCCGCAGCAAAAATTCATGACGGCATTTTTCGCGATATCTTGGAAGCACTAAAAACAAAATATCACTTTTTCGATATTTTGCCCCTTAGTGCCGGGGCTTGCTTATTTTGTGACAGGTGCGCTTATTTGGATAATGAACCTTGCCGGTTTCCGGACAAGGCGCTGGCTTCTGTTGAATCTTATGGTATAGATGTAATGAATCTGGAAAAGGCCTGTGGCATTCCGTACTACAATGGGAAAAATACTGTATCTTACGTTGGGCTTATCCTATTTCGCTAAAAAAACATTGACAAACTATTGTTTTCTTTATACGCTTTGCATATAGATGTATATATAATAGCTCATGAAATACTGTAAACTCTAATCGCATGTAGCCGACTGTAGTATGAAGAAGGTGATGTTAGGTGAATCAATCATGCCAATATAGGCTGACAGTTGAGGGCAGGGAACAACAATTTAAGTGTCCGGCAACGCAGACTTTGTTGCAGTCGTTGATCGATGGGGGGATTTATCCGGAAGCGAATTGCGGTGGCCGGGGTACTTGTGGCAAGTGTAAGATCCAGGTGCTTGAGGGACAGGTCGCCAATAAAGAAGGTCAGCCGCTGTCTCCCGGTGACGATGGTACTTTCCTGGCATGTCAGGTTTATCCCCAGGGAAATATTACCATCTCCCTAAAAAAATCCGAGGCCAGTCAAAAAGGACAGGTTTGCGGAAACTTTGCCGCCCAGGGAACGCCTCTTATACAAAAACTTGTGCTTACCCCTGAGTATCCTACTGTAGATAATCCTTACTCAATACAAGAAATGATCTGGCAAGCCATAAATGTACAGGAATCATCACTGTGGATTCCCGCCAGTTCCTTAATTCTCAATGAACCTAAGATTCTCCGGGAATTAAGCGCAATTACTGTAATAAAACCTGAGCTTATAACAATTTGTCTTATCGGCGATAAGCTTGTAGCGGTGGAAGCAGGCGATACTGCCAGTAAATTATTTGGTGTTGCCTTTGACATTGGTACAACTACCGTTGTTGGTATGCTTGTGGACATCAATGCGCGCAAAATAATTGCCACCTGCTCAAAAACCAACCCGCAGTCATCTTTTGGCGCAGACGTCATTTCCCGGATTAAAGCAAGCTGTGAGCTGCCCGAGGGATTGACGAAATTATCCGCAATGATCCGGCAGTGTCTGAACCAAATAATTGTCGAGCTTTGTACTTCCGCCGGAATATCATCAACTTCAATATATGCAGCTGCCATCGCGGGTAATTCGACAATGACTTCTTTGTTATTGGAAATTTCACCGTCAACACTTATCCATAAGCCCTATGCTGCTTTATTTAAGCATATAGAACTCTTATTTCCACAGGAAATTGACCTGGACATTAATTCCGCCGGCCGGGTTCAGGTTTTGCCGGCTATTGCGAGCTTTATCGGGTCTGATACTACGGCCGCTGTTCTGGCAGTAGATCAGGATATTTTGCCAAGGCCGCTGCTTCTGGTTGATCTGGGAACAAATGGTGAAATGGTTTTAGGAAATGGCCATAAGCTTTGCGCTTGTTCTACTGCAGCCGGTCCTGCCTTTGAAGGTGCGCATATACGCGATGGCATGCGGGCTGCCACCGGAGCTATTGCCGATGTTACGATTAACAAGGATGTCCGGGTTGAGGTAATTGGTAATGTCAGGCCAAGCGGCATCTGCGGATCAGGGATAGTCAAGGCAGTTGCCGAGCTTGTCAAAGCAGGCATAATCGGCCAGACCGGCAAATTTAACAAATCATTGACTGAAGTTTTGCCTCTTGGTATTAGGCAAAGATTGATAAATCGCGGCGGGCAGTGGGAATTTGTCCTGGTAGAAGGTAAAGACAGTGCCACCGGGATGGATATCTCCATTACCCAGGCCGATATTAGACAAATTCAACTGGTTAAGTCATCAATTTGCACAGGAATCGAATTTTTATTGGACCGGATTCCTGTTACAACAGAATTAGATGTTTGTCTTGCTGGTGCTTTTGGCAATTATATCGACATTGATAGTGCTATAATTATCGGAATGTTTCCCGGTTTTGCCAGAGAATCAATCCGTTCAGTAGGGAATGCTGCCGGGACGGGAGCCGTCCAGGCATTGTTATATTCTGATAAACTGCAGCGCAGTATCGGTATTGCGGGCAAAGTTGACTATGTGGAACTGGCAGCGCAGCCTAATTTCCAAAATAGATTTCTAGAGAATCTTTCTTTTCCCGAGGTGGTGTAATGAAAAGTCGTGAGAATTTAATACCTGTATACTATCGTTTGGCTGAAGATATCAAGCAACAGATTGAATCAGGCGAGTTAAAACATGGTGATCTAATTCCTACAGAAGCCCAGTTGGGAGAGAAATACGGAATAAGCCGCATGACCGTAAGGCAGGGAATCGGACTTTTGACCGAAGCGGGGCTTATTGAGACAGTGAAAGGGAAAGGAAGCTTTGTTACCCGGCCGCAGCTAAATCAACTGGTTATTGATTTAAAAAGAACCGGGGCCGGTAACGCAGTATTAAAGTATAAACTCCTGGAGGTAAAGCTTGTCCGGGACAATTCCAGGTTTGTCGACGAACTGGGTTTTGCCGGAAATTCAAAGGTGATTACCGTGAAGCGGCTTATCTATAAAGATGACCGGCCTGCAGCCATTGAAGAAAAGTATTTGCTGTACCAGAAGGGCAGTCCGTTACTGGAAACTCAGTTAGAATATGCGGACTTTCCCGAATTGGTAGCTAAACATCAGGACAGTGTGCCGGTGCGCAATGATATGGTAATATCGGTGGATACTTTATCGCCTGAACAGTCCAAATTATTGGAGACAGAGCAGGGTATGCCCGCGCTGGTGTTAAAGCAAGTTATTTTTTCCAATGATGATAAACCACTTGGCATTTCAATGATGATTTGTCACAAGGACCGGTTCACCATCCAGGCAACATCATACCCACTTTCAAGGAGGCTATGAGTTATGCTAAGGGTCCAAAAGATGCTTGTTGGCGCAATGGCCAGACTTGATGACACAATGGTTCTGAATTTAGTAAATCAGGGGCTGCAAATGGGGATTAACCCTTATGTATTACTCGAAGAAGTCCGGGCCGGAACTGAAAGGGTAGGAGAACTGTACAGCAAGGGTGAGTACTTTTTATCTGATCTTATTATGGCTGCCGAAATTTTTAAGGATGTTCTGGAAATTGTTGGTAAAGACCAACAAGGAACAACACCATTGTCTCCATATCCACCCATTATTTTTGGTACGGTGGAAGATGACATTCATGACATTGGTAAAAACATTACCATCGGCATTCTCCGTTATAGTGGCTTTGATGTCTGTGATTTGGGGGTGAACGTGCCACCGGCAGTTTTTGTTGAGGCGGTGGAGCGGTGTCACAGTCAAATTATTTGCCTGACCGGGCTAATTACCGAATCCTATGATTCTATGAAGAAGACCATTCAATTATTCAATGAAGCGGGATTGCGCGGACAGGTCACTTTGATTATCGGAGGCTTGGTAAGCGAGGTCGTCCGCCAATACACAGGAGCTGATTATTGGTCTACCGATTGCAGGAAAGTGTTGGAGTTATGCCGGACGATTTCAGTTCGGAACGAGTTAAAGGTGGAGTTATTGTAAAGGAGCAGGTTTATATTGAGGACAGCAATTTTGGCTTGTCATACACTTCAGAATGAGCTTAAGATGGCGATTAAGGAAGCCGGCGTAGATTTTCCCGTTTATTATATTGAATCCGGGTTGCATAATACGCCCGAATTACTGCATCAAAGAATTCAGGGCGAGATCAATAGAATTGATAATGTCGATGTAATAATATTAGTCTTCGGCTATTGCGGCAACAGCTTGCTTGGAATTAAATCCGACACGGCCACATTGATAATTCCCAGGGTTGATGACTGTATACCTTTGCTGTTGGGTTCTTGTGAAGCGCGAAAAGCGATTTCTAAGGAGATGGGCACTTACTTTTTAACCAAAGGCTGGATAGATAACGAAAATAATATGCTGCAGGAGTATGAACGGTGTGTTCAGCGTTACGGACAGGCGCGAGCGTTAAAAGTGATGAAAGTTATGTTGGCCCATTACAAACGTTTTATGCTCATTGATACCGGAGCATATCCTGTAGAAAGTGTTGTGCCGGTGACGCAGGATTTTGCCGACAAGCTTGGTCTGCGTCATGAAGTCGCACCTGGTTCGCTGCGCTTGTTGCACAAATTGCTACAAGGACCATGGGATGAGGAGTTCTTTGTGCTTAAACCAGGTCAGGCACTAACGATGAACGATATCTGTAGTGGCGTTGAAGAGCGACAAGGCGGGAGCCAGCTGCGACTGGTAACAAAATAAGAAAAAATGCTTGTGAGCTAATTGTATGGCGAAGAATGAAGTCATAGTTTTATGAACAGAGCTTGGTAAATTCCAGGCTCCTTTTTTTATGGGTATCAGCTATAAAAAAATTCAAAAGGAGAGACCGATTAGTTAGAAATTATCTAAAATATGCAAAAATTTATTGACAGGGTGAATAATGTAGCTTAATATATAGATGTATATACGTCTATCCCTAATATTTATTACTGAAAACATCTCAATTATGAAATCGGGAAATTAGTTTTACAACAAATCATAATCCAGAAAGGCGGTGATCAGTAAGCACAGTTATTATTGTACTTACATAAAGGGGTAACGGACGTATATTTTACACAATGTTTTTATTTATAATGGTTGAGGTGGGAAAAAACTATGAAAAAATGGTTCAGCGCGCTATTAATACTTGCGATTCTCGGTTTTTCCAACTTAGCACTTGCTGCCAATAGTACATTCAGTGATGTTCCGGCGAAACACTGGGCATATGATGCCATTAGCAAACTGGCCAAAGCCGGTATTGTCAGCGGCTATGGGGATAATACATTTCGTGGCGACCGGACGATGACCCGCTATGAAATGGCGACTATTGTAGCTAATGCTATAACTAAAGAAGATAATGCCAATGCTGAAAATAAGGCATTAATTGAAAAACTTGCTGCTGAATTTTCCGATGAATTAAAGAGCCTTGGTGTGCGGGTACAAGCACTTGAAGCAAAGGAGGAGAGCCGTTTAAAAATTAGCGGAGTGGGTGTTTTTGACTACGAATGGGTAAAAAATGCACGACCTTGGCCGGTGGCACTAGGTGGAAGTTTATCGCCAGATGGCACGTCAAAATCTGAAACCCGTACGTTGGCTGTATTCAATCTGGATGAGAAATTCGACAAAGACAGTTACTTTCATGCCGAGCTGGCGGGAGAAGTCATGGGGGGCAGAGCAGTCGACTCATCCAGCGTGAAATTCCAAACTGCCCATTACGCCAGTAAAGCAGGCGGCATTGAATGGGCAGTAGGCCGGTTTACTCCGTATATTGGAAAAGGATTACTGTATTATGTACCGTATAATGATGGTATAAGAGTGTCATTTGGCACTGATGTTAAAACAACCTTATATTCTGTAAAGTTTTCTGACCGTACTTGGACGCTGGCTGATGTTGGCTATAAAGCAAGTAGCAATACCAATCTGTTTTTATCTTATGTAAATGACAAGGTCAACACCGGCTATGATCCTATTTTTGCCAATAAAGATTATTACAATAGTACCGCTCTTGGTGTAGAATATACCGGGTTAAAGAACCTTACACTGACGGCCGAGTTTGGCCAAAACAGGGCTGCAGACGCTAAAGCCGCCAATGACGGTTCAGTGCCGCGGGGGATGTATATCAGGGCAAAATATAAGGGGGCAAATCCTGCCGCTATCGGTTCAGCCGGTTTTTGGGTAATGTACAAAAATGCGCAGAACGGCTTTGACCTTGTCAACAGATCGAGCCGTAATGAATTTGCTGGTCCATATAACTGGTCGGCCGGTTCCTGCGGTGGTGCGTTAAATGATTTGCAAGGGTTTGAATACGGTTTTGAAGTAACAGTTGCACCGCATGCTATCTTGATGGTACGGTATGATGATCTATCAGCGAAAAAGGTGCCTGGTGGACTACTTTATGACGAATATGGTGCAGCTTTTAACCAAATCACACAAAAGGAACAAAAATATTTTCTCAGCCAATTGGTCTGGTTTTTCTAAGTAGCAGAAAAATATGGGGGGTAAGGCTTATGAAATCAAATGAAGAACTGCTAAAAGAACGCAGGGAGCGGGTATTAAAAGCCGTAGCATTGGAGAAAACTGACAGAACCCCATTAATACTCATGATGGATTCCTTTTGCGCCAATCATATGGGTGTTAAGCTGTCGGAATTTTGCAAAGATCTCAAAACATCCAATAAAATCATGTTGGAGTCACTTAAGGCGTTGGGCGACGCCGATGGAATAAACGCTCCATTTGCTCCTGCCTATTTATTTCCAATAATGTTTTGTGCAAAAGTTAAACTGCCTGGCCGGGAATTGCCGGATAATGCTCTATGGCAGCTTGATGAACGTGAAATGATGACGGTAGAGGATTATGACACAATCTTGAACAAAGGGTGGGGCCCTTTTTTACAAGACTATTTGGTAAACCGGTTAAATTATCCGCTGGGTGAAGTGTTCCAGGAACTGGCTGAAATTCCCCAGCTCGTTAAAAATTTTGAAGATGCCGGATACATGATTTATAGTCCGCTGGTGGCCATAACCGTCAACGAATATCTAAGCGGCGGCCGTTCCATGTCACGGTTTATGAGAGATTTATTTAAAATGCCGGATAAGGTGGAGGCTGTTTTGGATGTAATCCAACAAGAAAATAATGAAACACTGCGGCAGCAAATACGGGCAACTAAAGCTTCAATTGTCTTCTTATCGCCGGCTCGGGGGGCGAGTGAATTTTACTCCCCGAAACTTTGGCAGCGTTTTGTATGGAAATACTTAAAAGGAACGATTGATGTAATTCTTGAGGAAGGCGCTGCGGCAGATATTCATATTGATTCCAATTGGGAACGCGATCTTGACTTCTTCCGTTCATTGCCGAAAGGAAAGTGCATATTTGAAACTGATAGCGCGACGGATATCTATAAGATCAAAGAAGTCCTGGGTGGTCATATATGCATTAAAGGCGATGTACCAGCACAAAAATTGGCGCTTGGTACGCCTGATGAAGTCTATGAATACTGCGCTAAATTGATCAAGGATTTGGGTTCAGGTTTCATTCTGTCTTCAGGATGCTCCATACCGCCCAATGCCAAGGTTGAAAATGTAAAAGCCATGATTGCGGCTGTTCACGGTAATTAAATATACGGGGAGGAATTAGAATGTCTAAAGTTGATCTTGTCAAGGCAGTAACCGAGTTAGAAGAGGATCTTGTAATAGAAGGTGTTAAAGAGCAATTGGCAGCAGGAAAACCTGCGATAGAAATCCTTGCCCAATTGCAGCAAGGGATGGAAGGTGTAGGAAAGGCTTATGAGGCAGGCGATTATTACTTGTCGGAACTCATTATGTCAGCCGAGGTTTTTTCTAACGCTGCAAAGCTGTTAGATGGCGCCCTTTGTAGTGCCGGCAATGAGAATAAGGTTGGTACAGTTTTGCTGGGAACCGTAAAGGATGATATCCATGATATCGGTAAGAATATTGTATCCACTATATTGAGCTGCAATGGGTTCAAAGTTGTTGACGCAGGAGTTGACGTTCCGATTGAGACCTTTGTAGAAGAAATCAAAAAGAATAAACCCCAGGTGGTTGGTTTATTTTGCCTGCTGACTACTGCTTTTGATGTAATGAAAGAGACGGTGGCGGTAATTAAAGCTTCCGGTTCAAGTGCAACCGTTTTAGTTGGCGGCGGTCCGGTAGATGAAAGTGTGGCAAAATGGAGCGGGGCCGACGGGTATTGTAAAAATGCCTATGACGCTGTAGAAATGTCCAAGAAAGCTGTTGCAAACTAGAGTGTTCTTTTTCCCAATCAAGGATGTGGATCAAAATGGGTACCGTAATATTGGCCTGCCAGACACTCCGGGATGAAATAAGAACGGCGATAAGAAAAACAGGTGTAAATTATCCCGTCTTTTATGTGGAATCTGGTTTGCACGATACACCCGATTTCCTGCGACAAAGAATTCAGGACGAGATCAACAGGATCGATAATGTTAATGTGGTTTTACTAGCATTTGGCTATTGCGGCAGCAGTTTGCTAGGAATTAAATCCGCAAAAGCTAAACTAGTGCTTCCCAGAGCGGATGATTGTATTCCTTTGCTTTTAGGCTCTTGTGACGAACAAAGAAGAATATCTAAGGAGATGGGAACGTATTTCTTGACCAAAGGGTGGCTCGACTATGAGAATAACTTGCTGCGGGAATATGGACGTTGTATTGAGCGCTTCGGACAGTTTAGCGCCTTGCGGGTCATGAATATCATTATTGGAAACTATAAGCGGATTATGGTGATTGATACAGGTGCTTATGCTATAGACAGCGTTTTGCAGCGAACGCAGGATTTCGCCGGAAAACTCGGCATGTACCATGAAGTTGTATCCGGCTCACCGCGCATGCTGCACAAGCTGCTGCAGGGGCCGTGGGATAATGAATTTGTGACGCTTGAGCGGGGGCAGGAGCTTATGATAAATGATATGTGCGGCAATGGCAATAATTTCGGCGGGGTAAGCCAACTAACGGTCAGAACGGATAGTAGGAAATGAGCCGAGAAAATATTTGCCAGGAATGTACCAACCAAGGTACATTCCTTTTTATTTCATTTCTCATATGTTGTGGAAATGGTACTTGCAAATGTAGTAAATAACCATCAGGACCATAGGGTGGTGGTAAAAATATAGAGTTTTTCCGAATTTTCAATGTTGGCATGGATATTGCTTATAATTTAGTTAAGCGGTTAACTAAAGGAGCATTAATTACTAAGAAATAACTGGAAGGGTGGTACAATGTTAGTTATCGGGGAGTTAATCAACACAAGTCGTAAAGCCATTCGCGAAGCAGTCGAAGCCAGAAACACTGAATATATTCAAACAGTGGCCAAAGATCAGGAAGCTGCCGGCGCCAACTATCTTGATGTAAATTGTGGTACTATGATCGGTCAGGAAATTGAATGTATGAAATGGCTGGTAGAAACTGTACAACAAGTAAGTAATTTACCGTTATGTATTGACAGTCCAGATGAAGCGGCTCTTCAGGCCGGTCTCAGCCTGGCTAAATCAGGTCAGCCGATGATCAATTCCATTACTGCGGAAGAAAAACGTTTTAACGCTGTGTTACCTCTGGTTAAAGAGTTTAAAGCCAAAATTGTAGCTTTGTGCATTGAGGATGCCGGTATGCCGGAAACTGCCGAAGACAGATTGAGAATCGCAGCTAAACTGGTACAGGCTATGGAAAAAGAGGGGGTTGTCCAGGATGATATTTATCTGGATCCGCTGATTAAACCTCTCAGTACCAATGATAAATACGGCAAGTCAGTACTGGACGCTATTTGCCTGATTAAAAAACAATTCCCTGCTGTTCACCTTACTTGCGGCTTGAGTAATGTGTCTTATGGCCTTCCCAACCGGGCTGTATTAAACCGGTTGTTTATGGTTCAGACGATGACGGCAGGAATGGATTCTTATATTCTGAATCCCACGGATAAGGCAATGATGGGTGCTCTGTATGCCTCGGTAGCTTTGTTGGGTCAGGATCGTTACTGCAGTAAATATTTAAAAGCTCACCGGAAAGGTCTTTACGAATAAACAGTCCTTTTATGGACTGACGGGTAACGCCAGCATTTTGAGAATAAAATTAATCTATATTAGGGGGAGATAAGAAATGGCAAAAATTGATTTGGTTAAAGCGGTAACGGAACTGGAAGAGGACCTCGTTGTGGAAGGAGTAAAGGAGCAGTGCGCCGAAGGCGTATCGGCACTGGAGATACTTGGGCAATTGCAAAAAGGTATGGAACAGGTTGGCAAGCTGTTTGAAGCTGGGGACTATTATTTATCTGAGTTAATTATGTCGGCAGAGGTTTTTTCCAACGCGGCCAAACTGCTGGATTCAGCTTTAACTGAGGGTAGTCAGGCCGGTAATTCTGCCGGGATAGTGGTTTTGGGTACAGTCAAAGACGACATCCATGATATCGGCAAAAATATAGTAACAACGATTCTAAGCTGCAATGGTTTCAAAGTCATCGACTTGGGAGTAGATGTACCAATCGAAACATTTGTTGAGGCAGTAAAAGCACACAAACCGCAGATTGTCGGCATGTGCTGCCTGCTGACTACTGCCTTTGATGTTATGAAAGAGACTGTTGCTGCTGTCAAGGCGGTGGATGGCACCGCGACAATACTTGTCGGGGGTGGGCCGGTAGATGAAAGTGTTGCCAAATATTGTGGAGCAGACGGGTACTGTAAGAGTGCTTATGATGCAGTAGAAATGTCGAAAAAGGTTGTGGGGGTGAATTAAGTGGCAGATGTTATGACCGCGGAAGAAAGAATTGTCGCCACAATAAACCTGGAGCCGGTTGACCGGGTGGTTTGCGCACCCATTATCGAACAATACGCCGGACAATTTGCCGGGATGACCAATAAAGAATTCATGTGGAACTGGGACAAAGCCCAGGAAGCTATGCAAAAAGTCTGGGAGGCTTTTCCTGTTTGGGACAGCAATGCCTACATGCTGCATGGACGTATTGGCCAGGTAGCTACTAAGTGCGGTCCGGGGCGCTTTAAAATGCCTGGCAAGGAACTGGAAGACAATGCGCAGTATCAAATTCATGAATATGAAGCAATGACCAGGGACGACTATCCCATCATTAAAGAAAAGGGCTGGATGGAATTCCGTCTTACTTTCCTGGAACGGGCTCACCAGGTAAGCCGTGAGGAAGTGCTGGCGGGAATGAAAGAAATGGCCAGGCTTCGCCAGGATGAGATTGACCGTTCCCTTGCCCGGGGCCAAAGTTTAACCTGGGGGGCCATTTTAGGGACCATCCCTTTTGACGCTCTTTCCATTGTGCGCTCCATGGACCGGTTTTATAAAGATATGTTTCAGATTGGTGATCAAGTTGAAGAACTAATGTGGATTATCAATGACGCCATTATTGCCGGCTGTGAAGCTGCCGTGAAGACAACCGGGATTAACCGGGTGTTTGTCGGTGGGGTTAGAGGTTCAGGCCAATTTATCGGTAAGAAACACTTTGACCGGTTTGTCTGGCCGCAATTGAAAGTTATGGTTGAACGGTTGGCGGAAAAGGACATCGTCCCTATTTTGCATTTTGATGCCGACTGGACGAAGAACTTGGAGTACTTCCTGGATTTGCCCAAAGCCAAATTTGTGTTGGAATTAGACAGTGCCACCGATATATTTAAAGCTCACGAAATTCTGAAAGGTCATTGTTCGATAAAAGGCGATGTCAGTCCGGCACTGTTTACTGTAGGTTCTCCCAGTGAACTTGATGAATACGCCAAGAAATTGATTACTACTTTCCGCAATGGTGAAGGGTTGATGTATTCTTCAGGTTGTAATTTGCCGATGAACGCTAAACATGAGAACGTTAAGGCCTTCTTCGATGCGGTAGAAAAATACGGACGGTACAATTAATCAGGACCTGCAAAAACGGTTTCACATTATGTGAGACTGTTTTTGCTTGTAGAATAAGAAAATATAAGTTTTTTGGGTAGTAGGTTGTTTTGGGGCTAGTGTTTTTGAACCACAGAGGACACAGAGTGGAACGGCACGAATATATATTCGTGCAATCAGATTAGGATATTATATGACTTTAATTGTGGACGAAGGTGTTCAGGACATCGCCGGGAATAAGAGTATTAATAATAACCCTCTGTGTCCTCTTGTGGTTAGCATGTCCCCAAAGCCGCGTTAGGTAAAATGTTTCTGCGGATAATGGATAAAAGGTATATTAATCAAAGAAGGAAATTACTGTTTTATATCGAATTTTGTTTAAATATGCTGAATCGAAAAGAAGGTGTTGTCATGCCACGTAAGTCCAAAAAAGCGGAACGGAATTATCAGCTTGCAACACAGAACCTGCGTCAAATCTTTGATAAATTACCTGATCCAATAATGGTAACAGATCCTCAGGGAAATGTATTGCTTTCCAATTCAACAACTGCTTTGACAATAGACATATCTTTGGATCAGCTTCTTAAATCCAATGTTGCTGATCTTATTAATAAGGGTTATTATACAAAATCAACCGCGATGGAAGCCGTACAGAAAAAGTGTGTTGTAAAAGGAGAAATAATTACTAAGCTTAACCTTAAGCAGCAATCTATCAGTACACCCATCATGGATGATGAGGGCAATGTTATCCTGGTTTTGACTACCGGCAGAACAGCTGATTATATAGACAAATGTATAAATTCCGAAGAACGGGAATTCGCTAACCGTCGCAAAAGAGAGGTTGAATATTTACGCAGCTATGTGTTAGATACCGATACCATCGTAGCTGAGAGTAAAGCCATGCGGCAATTATTGATGCAGGCTCACACTGTTGCCCAGACCGACAGTACTGTCGTTCTTTATGGTGAATCTGGCACAGGCAAGGAAATTTTAGCAAAATATCTTCATCGGCACAGCAAACGGTCAGGCGAGGCTTTTATCGCCATAAATTGTGCTACATTGCCCGAACATCTCGTCGAGTCCGAATTATTTGGGTACGAAAAAGGAGCTTTTACCGGGGCAAATGCTGAAGGAAAAATAGGCTTGTTTGAAGCTGCACACCAAGGCACGTTATTCCTCGATGAAATAGCGGAACTTCCCCTGCCGCTCCAGTCTAAACTCCTTCGTGTCCTTGAGACTTACGAAGTGCGGCGATTAGGGAGCCATACAGACAGAAAACTTGATTTCAGGCTGATTGCGGCTACGCATAAAGACCTGCAAAAGATGGTGCAAGAGGGGACTTTTCGCGCCGACTTATACTATCGTCTTAATGTAATACCTATCCAGATTCCCCCGCTCAGAGACAGACCGGAAGATATCGTCGCTTTATCCCTTAAGTTTTTTGAAGATTTCAAAAAGAAGTATGGACCGGAAATCCAGCTTACGGCAGATGCAATAGAATCATTTCAAAAATACAATTGGCCAGGTAATGTGCGTGAACTGAGAAACGTTGTGGAAAGATTGGTAATCAGCAGCCTGCAAAATTATCCTTCCGATCATGATGTCCTCACTAATCCAAATCATAACATAATTACGCAATACGATTGTTTCCGGCTTAAGGGGACAAAGGGGACATTGAAAGAAGTTATGCGGGATGTGGAAGAACGCTACATTTATCAGGTATTGAATGAATGCGGCGGCAGGATTGGAGAGACTGCGGACAGGTTGGGAATTTATCGTACTGTCCTTTATCGCAAGTTGAAAGCATTTGAACAGGAAAAAATGCAGCAAAATTCTTAAATGTATTACTGAATGTACTATTTGCCGTACATTCAATTTTTTGTTATACTTATATTCAAATTGATACCAAAAAAAGGACGGTTTTTCTATTATGCCTAATTTCGCCAACCCTTTTCAGGGAAACGTTAACAGAAAACTTACACGGGAGGAGCTTATTCAGGCGATCCGTTTGGATATCGCCGGGGAATTAGAAGCGATTTACGTTTATGACGCTCATGTTCAGGCAACTGATGACCCTGTCGCCAAAAAAGTAATCAGCGACATTCGGGATGAAGAAAAAGCTCATGTTGGGGAACTTATGACATTGCTGCGATTCTTAGACCCTAAGGAAGCCGAACATTTTGCCGCCGGTGAGGGAGAAGTAAAAGAGATGCTGGAGGAATTGGGTCTGGCTGGGTCAACTCTTTCAAAAAAATAGTTGTTACTTGCATCAATAAACCGATAAGTTAGTTGCATTTTTAATAATGCAGCAATAGAAAAGTCTGGCCTTTCTTAGGCCAGACTTTTCTATTGCCATCCTGTGGGTATCTGGATATTAGGCAAGTCCAAGTGCCGTACGTCTCTTTAAAATAATTGCCTCGAGTTTATCGGCTGCTTTTGTAACATCATCTTCTAAAATGACTTGACCTCCGGTAATATCGACAAGTTGTTCGGTTAATATGCTTGACACTGATTTGCTGCCTGTCACGAAAGGTGGTTGTGCCAGATGCAGCGGCAGCCCCAACGCTAAACCGAATGATCCATCCGCCAGAGCCTGTTCCTCCAACCATTGAGGAGCCGACAATACGAGGGGCAGTTGCGGTATATCCACTTCTAACATAGCGGCAATCTCGGTGGCGATCATTTCCAGGCGGCCAATGGCCAGGCAGGGGCCAAAATTTAGAACAGGTGGAATTCCAAGAGTTTCGCATACTTCCCTAAGCTGATTTCCCGCCAGCTTGGCTGCCCCGGGAGACATTAGACCGACATTCTCGAGGCCCCCGCTGGAGCAACCCGCGGAAAGCACTAATATATTTCGTTTAATAAGTTCTTTAGTAAGTTCTACCGTAAAGATGTCATGTCCTTTGGCTGTAAGGTTAGAGCAGCCGACAACTCCGGCCAGACCTTTAATTTTGCCTTTGACAATCAAGTCAATTAAAGGCTGCCATGAACCGCCAAGGAACTTTTTTAATGAAGTTTCGCTTAAGCCGGTTACACAATCATCATGGCCGTGTTCTTTGGGGATGTGGACATCGACTTGGCTGCGACGCTTTTGATAACTTTCAATGGCCTCGTTAATAATGCG
>JAEYSJ010000093.1 GCA_023434855.1 Bacillota bacterium
CATCATGCTGTAGCAGATGGCTATCATGCAGCGCAATTTATGAATCATCTTCAGCAGCTTGCTTCACTGCCGGAGAAGTGGCTGAAATAAACGAGTACTCCTTTAATCGTAATAAAAGCAGTCAGCATACTACTTATTGAGTATGCTGACTGCTTTATATTTTGCTTTGTAGTATTCAGTTATTTCTCGGTGTTATGTCTATTTCCCACGGCTATAAATTAAATGTAACATTGCCTTGCCTTTGTAATGCTTTATATATTCTCCTTCGATTGTCATGCCAAGCTTTTCCGCAACTTTTCTGGAAGGCAAGTTGCTAGGCCTGATGTGAGCTATTACCTTATCTGCTTTTAAATATTGAAAAGCATAATCTATCGACGCCCTTGCGCCCTCTACAGCGTATCCTTTTCCCCAATACTGCTTATTTAAAATATAGCCAACTCCAATCTGTTCCCCATCTTCTGTTTGTTCGATCAATGGTCCGATAACACCAATAAAGTGATCTGTCTGTTTATCTATAACAGCAAAATATGAATACCCCTCATTGCTGTATCGTTCTAAATTTTTATCAATCCAACTATTCACTTCTTCGTCGGTAAATGCGTGCTCCCAAGCGTACATAACTTCCTTGTCCTGTAAAACAGCGCATAGATTCTGAAAGTCACTCTTAACAATTTTCCGGAACAACAATCTTTTAGATTCAAAAACTACGTCCAAATTTACCCCTCCAATTTAATCGCCTAAATTATGTGTGCTTCTTCCAAATAATTGCAGGCCAGGGGGTCAGGCTTGACTTATTTTAAAATTGACTTATTTTTGCCGTTTAGAAAAGTCAATTATCTAAATAGCTCAAGCCTGTTCCATACTCTCTGCACACCCTAAAAAGTGGTTACAATTCTATCCTGGGTAAACGCCTATTTTTACAAACGAATCGTTTGAAGTTGCCAAGGGGACTAAATAAGCTTTTCGTACTGCATTAGCATTACACCATGTCTTAAATTTTTCAATCTTATCATTATTTGATGCGACAATAGCTTTTTCAGCTTTTTCATCCTTTTCCTTAACCAAAGCGAGTGACTTAAAATTACCTATAAACCTATAAAGTTCTTTTTCATAGGCATTAGGGTCTATTAAGCACTCACAATAATAAAATTACCATAAAAATAGGCTGATTCCTGCAAATTATTAGACATTCTGCAGGAATCAGCCTATTTTTTACATATTGATACGGTTCTCTGACCCCCGCCATCTCTATTGAGCGGCCGGCGAATTGAAGAGCGGCAGAAGCAGCTGTCAGTAATACTCCTTTTCAAAAAAGAATTTATGCTCTTTCAAAACTATAATGATAGCCAATACAGTCAAAAGCAATGTTTGAATAACTTTAGTATCAGGATGGGTACAAAAAATCTCATTAAAAACCCCTGCTGTTACATGAAATACAATAGTAATCAAGACATTGCGATTTGACTTATAGTATAACCAGTTCATTAATAAAACAAATGGAAAAATACTGAGAAGGAAATTCAAAGAATGTAGTAATCCGGACTCCACCAAATTGCTTTGATAGTAATCCTTGATACTTCCTAACGGCATATGCCAAAACGCCCAGAATAAAGCAAATATCATAGATGAAACAAAAAGATTAAATCTGGCACGTAAACAATCTGTTCCATAAGAATGCCAGGCCAGTTCTTCCAGGGCAGGAGCAAGGAGCAGCAGTAACCATGCCGGTAAGACACCGGCTGAAAATGAAAGCCCCTGTGATAAGCTGAACTGATCTATACTGTAGCCAAAGAGAAGTGATATCGCCTGAGCCAAAAGAATGCTTGCAAGCATTAAAAAGCAGGTAAGAAAAATATAAACGGGTTTTACGGTTTTAAAATTGAAAACTCTATTTATGAAATCTCTTCTTAGTTCAGCATTGGGAACGATCATGCACAAGGCTATGATTAGCGGGCTTATCAGTCCCATAAGTCCCAAGACGCTTACAATAGTCTTTAGGCTGTGGGTGCTTGGCGTAATATGGCTGATATACCCGGCTATGAACCACAAGCTCCAGGGAAGCCCCATTGATAAGCCGTAAAAAAGAATAGGATGCTGGTATTTTTCAATATTGGTACCTGTTGACCTTTTCATTTATATACTCCTCTTAATTGTTATTTCTCCTCTTCCGCTGTCAAACAGCTGCATAAGGTACGTAAGGCTGCCGCACTCAGCACCGAGCAGTCTTTCCAGATTAAAAATAAATGCCCCCATGCGCGCAATACGCCCCTCGTTCGTCATTTCGATCATATTATCATTATCAAAAACCGTATTTGCATATACTAAAATCATTTCTACACACTCATACGGAAACGGCGTATTGAATATCCCTTGTTCAATACCTTCACAGATGATTTCCGTCAATATTGGGGTAACGCTACTAATGATAGCTTTTTGTATTTTCTGATGCATAAGCGCATTCTGCGGCTTATGAATGTGCTCCATAATTTCTTCGCCGCCACTACCGGTTAGGTTCAGTGCTAATACCACGTGAAGAATCCGTTCCTTTACGGGTATGCTCTTTTCGGCAGCTATTTCCTGCGCTGCACTCAAAAGACGGGCGTTATACCGTGCAATCAGCGCATCCATGATTTCTTCCTTGGACTTAAAGTGATAATACAATGTGCCTCGGGCAATGCCAACCTTTTCAAGAATATCATTGGTACTTGTGCCGTTAAAACCTTTCTGTATGAATAGCTCATCCGCTGCATCTAATATCTCGTTTTTGCGTTCCTCGGCTTCTTTTACAACCCTCATTTTGCTGCCCCTTTCTATAGACCGACTGCCTGTCTATTGAGAATAGCATTACTATATGTGTTTGTCAAGGGTTCTAGGGGGTCAGGCTTGACTTATTTTAAAATTGACTTATATTGCTGTTTAGAAAAAGTCAACTGTCTGAATAAGTCAAGCCTGACCCCAGCCCTTACTTGGGTTCCCGATTCAGTTTTGCGAGATGAGATGATCTTTTATTTTTTCCACCTTTTCAAGAATAAGCTTTTTTAAGCTGTCTGGCTGAATAGACAAAATGGTTTCTCCGTACATTATAAAATAGGCAGCGATAAAAGCCTCTTCCCCCTTGTTATAAAAACCGATTATATACCATTCCCCATTTTCCTGGTACAGCTCCATAGATGGATACTGTTCTTTCTGAAATATGTCTACTCCCTGCTGAGAGATCTGCACCTTAAAGTCGACTGCTGTCTTGTCCCGGAACAGTTCACTGGCAGGCACCAGAAATGCAGAAAGTGGTTTTGGACTATACTGACTGCAGGGCTGCACAGAATGAATTCTGTCACAGCGGAATACTTGCGGTTTTTGTGTTTGGAAATTATACGCCGTTGCATACCATTGGCCGTAGGCAGAAGTTATCACAAAGAATTGAACACAATACCGTTTATTGGTTTCCTCTCTTGTATAGCAAACTTCACATACAGTTTCATTCACTGCCATTTGCAGAATATCGCCCAGGCAACGACAAACATTTTTGTTCTGATAGCTCCTTAAGCTAAAAATCAACTCCATCTTCCTAAGCTCTTGTATCCGTTCTGCTGAAATACATCCCTCAAATTTTTGCTTCAGTTTTTCAAGACTTAAATGGAAGGGGGTGGATTGATAGGCATTCAGCGTCTGCATAGCAAAATACAGAGCGTGAATCTCGTCAATTGTAAAGACGATAGGAGATAATAACCGGTTAGGTAAAATACCATAACACCCATTTCGCCCCTGATTGGAATAAAAGGGCATACCGATTTCCTCCAAAGACTGTATATCCCGGAGAGCGGTACTCTTGGAAATGGCGTACTTATTCATCATATCTCTGAGATTAAATGATTTTTTATCCTTTAAATAGAGTATCATGTCATTTAGCCGTTCGGATTTTTTCATAGATTCCTCTTTTAAATGGTTTCACAAATTGACACCATTATATATTATATTGTGGTTAGCCAGCAAATAAAGGAGCGTAAAACCGCTATGAAAAAACTTTTTTTAGTTTCCTCTTTCCAGGATACAGCTAACCTATTGACCGAATTTGAAAAAGACTTGAGCGGTAAAACGGTAACATTTATCCCTACCGCAAGCACTGTAGAAAAGGTTGTATTTTATGTAAGCGCCGGCAGAAAAGCGCTTGAAAAAATGGGCTTAACCATTGACGAGCTGGAAATAGCAACTGCCACAGCTGATGAAATACGCTCAAAACTAAAAACCAATGACTTTATTTATGTAACAGGAGGCAATACCTTCTATTTGCTGCAGGAGTTAAAACGAACAGGCGCAGATAAGCTCATTGTAGAAGAAGTCAATGCCGGCAAGCTCTATATTGGTGAATCTGCCGGAGCAATGGTAGTATCGGCAAATGTTGAATATGCCAAAGGGATGGACAGCATAAAAAAAGCACCGGATTTAAAGAGCCTAGAGGCTTTAGGCCTGGTGGACTTTTACACTGTGCCCCATTATACCAACCCACCTTTTGCCAAAAGTGCAAAAAAAATAATCGACACCTATTCTTCGACGTTACATTTAACCCCGATTAGCAACATGGATGCCATACTGGTAAGCAACAACGATGTTAAAATTAAAACAGCTGAATAGGCAGCTTCCCGCTAATTACAAAAAGTAGACGTAACTGCAGAATTGCACTTACGTCTACTTTATTTTGTGGGACAAGGGGACAGGTCCCTTGTCCCTATTCACAACCGCCCAATACAACAAAAGCCTTAATCGTCTCGTCCTTATGGGGAACCGGCAAAATCTTGGCTTCAATATCAAAATACTCCTTAACCCGCTGTTCATTAATAATCTCCTGCGTTTTTCCGAACAGATAGGAATTCTTGCCAAGCAGCAGCGTCGTATCCGACAGCCGCAATGCATGCTCTGGATAATGCG
>JAEYSJ010000103.1 GCA_023434855.1 Bacillota bacterium
GTCCCACTCCTCAGGGTAAACCTTCTCATCAGCATATAATTCCATAGCCCGTTCAATTATTTTCTCAATCATGTGGAAAATATTTTCCCGCATGCTTTCACCCATAAGTATCTTGCGCCGCTGGCCATAAATAACTTCCCGCTGCTGATTCATTACATCATCATATTCCAGAACGTGCTTACGTATGTCAAAATTGCGGCCTTCAACTTTCTTCTGCGCTTGTTCAATGGAACGGGTAATCAGGCTATGCTCAATCGGTTCGTCTTCTTCCATTCCTAATTTATCCATAATTGTAGCAATATTCTCTGAGCCGAACAGACGCATCAAATCATCTTCCAGGGACAAATAAAACCGTGAAGAGCCCGGATCACCCTGGCGACCCGCCCGGCCGCGCAGCTGGTTGTCAATCCGGCGGCTTTCATGGCGTTCAGTACCGATAATATGCAAGCCGCCCAGTTCCGGTACACCTTCGCCCAGCACAATATCCGTACCACGCCCGGCCATATTGGTGGCAATGGTCACAGCGTGGGGTTGGCCGGCCTGAGCAACAATCTGAGCTTCCATCTCATGATACTTGGCATTTAACACATTATGGGGAACACCCTTTTTTTTCAGCATGGAACTTAGATCTTCTGACTGAACAATAGAAGTAGTACCTACCAGAATTGGCTGGCCTTTGCCATGGAGATCAGCAATTTCCTGCACTACCGCCCGGTATTTGGCCCGCTTATTCTTATAAATAACATCAGGCAAGTCATCCCGTCTAACCGGCTGGTTAGTAGGAATGACAATAACATCCAAACGGTAAATCTTCCGGAATTCAGTTTCTTCCGTCTTGGCGGTACCGGTCATACCGGCAAGCTTTTTGTACATCCTAAAGTAATTCTGGAAGGTTATTGAAGCAAGGGTCTGGCTCTCCCGCTCTATTTTCACACCTTCTTTGGCTTCAATGGCCTGGTGCAGACCGTCGGAATAACGGCGGCCAAACATTAACCGGCCGGTAAATTCGTCAACGATAATTACTTCGCCGTCTTTAACCACATAGTCCCGGTCCCGCTTCATCAGAGCATGGGCTTTGAGCGCCTGATTAAAATGATGGGACATTTCTATATTTTCGTTCTCATACAAGTTTTTGATATTAAGCATTTGCTCGGCTTTGGCAATACCGCTTTCACTGGGAGCCACAGTATGAGCTTTTTCATCAACAGTATAATCTTCGTTCTCTTTTAATTTGGGAACAACTTTGGCCAATACATAATACAAATCGGTAGATTTTTCCCCAGGACCGGAAATAATGAGCGGAGTGCGCGCTTCGTCCACAAGAATACTGTCCACCTCATCGACGATGGCGTAATTCAAAGGACGCTGTACCATTTGATCTGAGTGTATTACCATGTTATCCCGCAGATAATCAAAACCAAACTCATTATTCGTGCCATAAGTCACATCAGCATCATAGGCCTGTTTGCGCTGGGGAAAATCCAGACCATGCACTACCAGTCCCACCGATAAACCAAGAAAGCGATACACTTTCCCCATCCATTCGCTGTCACGCTTGGCCAGGTAGTCATTAACGGTTACAACATGCACGCCTTTGCCTGATAACGCATTCAAATATACCGGCAGAGTAGCAACAAGCGTCTTACCTTCACCGGTACGCATCTCAGCTATATTACCCTCATGAAGAGTAATCCCGCCTAAAAGCTGCACGTCAAAATGGCGCATGCCCAAGATCCGCCGCGAAGCTTCCCTGACAACCGCAAAAGCTTCAGGCAATAAATCATCAATAGTTTGCCCACTCTCCAACCGCCGTTTAAACTCGCCTGTTTTGGCGCTTAGCGAGGCATCACTCATATTAGACAAGTCATTTTCAAATGTATTAATTCTTTCAACGTATTTCGTCATACGTTTAATTTCTTTTTCATTGTCATCGCCAAACAATTTGCTAAGAAATTTTAACAACAATATCAGCTCCTTGCCACTGGCATTATTACGTTTGGGATTATATGCCTATTATAAGATTTTACCAGAGTATTGTGTGTATGTCAAAAAGTGGACTGGGCTAAAACTGAACCGGGATAAGGCTAACCTCAGAAGACAAATGGAATACAAAGGGAGTTTTTACAGGAAAATATGTAATTCCTTATAGTATTTGCAGCTACAAGAAAAAAATTTCTACCCATAAATAAATTGGCACTGGGGATACGGCTAACCACAGAGGACGCAGAGGGATTTATTATTACTTGTATTCCTTGGTATGGTCTTAAATCAGTATATTTCACTTTATTACAATCAATACTAAACCTTCATTCCCTGCGCGATATACATCGCAACCTTCCCCTCTGTGTCCTCTGTGTCCTCTGCGGTTCAAAAATCTTTGCAAAAAAACAGCCTGGCGCTAGGCCAGACTGTTCTGATAAGTATATTTTTAACCGCTGATTTTAGCGCCAGGAGTTTGCGCGCCACTAACGGTCTCAATTTTGTTTTTAACCCACTCGGGATTGTGATGCTCGGCTTCAGACAAAGGCTGAGTGCCATCACCAAACATGGCTTTAAATTCACCCCAGTTGTAGATACCCAGGCCGATATGAGCAAACATGCTCAATCCCAGCACTATACCCACCCACAGGTGGATTTGATCGGCCCAATATGCAAATGCTTTTGGCGTTACAGGAAGGAAAGCATATAATACCCATCCGGTAGTGATCAGGAAAATGCCACCAACAAGCATCATAATACCCATCATTTTTTGACCGGAATTCATCTTATCCATGGGCGGAACAGGAATTTCTTTTCCTAAGAACATCTTTTGCGGGTAGCCGCCGCCAACCTTCATCCATTCAATGTCCCCTTTGCCCCAGGTAAAAATAAGCCGGACAAAAGATATAATGCGATCAAGGGCGAAAATAGTATACAATATTGCAGAAGCAGTCAGAATAGTGGCACCAATAATATGTATGCGCATTGATAAGTTCACTAAATCTTCACTGCCGGGTTTAAGCCAGATAATAAAGCCGGTAATGGCTGCAGGTAAGAATCCAAAAATCAGACCCCAGTGAAACAGCCGGGAAGCCAAACCGTGCTTAAGCACGCGCGGGCCATGTTCATCATGTTGGCTCATGAGTTAAATCCCTCCAATTTCAGTAATCTGTTCAAAATTTAACCTATTTTAGTCCTGTCGACATAACGGGTATGAAACAGTTCTTCAGCCAACGGGCTCAGCGGTTGGCCGGCAAATTTGGCATATACATCGCTGACAGCCTTATTATTGTGGCTTTGACGAATTTTCGCCTTCGCATCGTCTTTATAAAGGCCAGCAGTACGCAATTTAATGTATTTTGTACGGTCTTGAATCAGGTCGGTAGCAGCATAGGCACCGGTCCACAGCATGGCTCCGGCTACGCCCAGAACGCCTAAGAACTCACGGCGGCTAACCTTGACCGCTTTTTCTATATAATCATAACGAGCCAATTTTATCCCTCCTCAGTTTCCGGATTATGACCACGGAAGCATAGCTTTGTATTTGTCTACCCAGGAAGTTCCCATCGGGTTAATCGGTTGACCGCCGCCATTTACACAGCCGCCGGGACAGTTCATAATTTCGATAAACTGGTATGGCGACTTGCCGGCAGCTACCTGGTCAAGCAATGGTCTGACATTTTCTTTAATGCCATGAGCTACAGCAACCTTGAGAGTAATGTCCTTACCGGTTTTGGCCTCTTTCATGGTAACAGTGGCTTCTTTCACGCCTTGCAGACCACGGACCGGAGTGAACTCCAGAACATCCAGTTCCTTACCGGTAATAACGAAATATGCAGTTCTCAGAGCAGCTTCCATTACACCGCCGGTATTACCGAAAATAGTACCTGCACCGCTGTATTGGGCCAAGGGATTATCCTGATCGGTAAATTCCTGAACGGTAGCCAGATTGATATTCAGCTTTTTAAACAAGCGGGCCAAATCTCTGGTGGTCAATACGGTATCTACATCAGGATATTCGCCTTTCTGGCCTTGTTTTTCCCAATATTCGGATGCGCTTTTAAATTCAGGGCGGGAAGCCTCAAATTTTTTCGCGGTACAAGGCATAACACCAACTACATAGACATCTTCAGGTTTAACATGCCATACTTCTTTGGCGCCATAAGTTTTGGCCAGAGGACCAGCCATCATCATCGGTGATTTGGCTGAAGAAAGATTGGGAATTAATTGCGGATAATTCAGTTCGGTAAATCTTATCCATGCAGGACAGCAAGATGTAAATTGCGGCAATGGTCCCACATGACCCTCTGCAGCTGCGCCCAACACATGGTGACTTACTCTGGCAATCAGCTCGGTTCCTTCTTCCATGATGGTCTGGTCGGCGGTAAAGTTAGTGTCAAGAACTTTAAAGCCAGCCTCTTTCATAGCGCCATACATTTTTTCGGTTACCAAGCTGCCAGGCTCCATGCCAAACTCTTCACCAATAGCTACCCGCACCGCCGGCGCAATGGTAGCCACCACTGTGATCTGCTTGTTCTTGAGCTTGTCAATAACCTTGTCTACCGGATCAACCGTGTCGGTCGGCGCCCCAAAAGGACAGTTAACCAAACACTGACCGCAATTAATGCATTTTTCGCTGTTAATGCTATGCGTCGCCCCGTATTTGCCGTCAATGGCGTTAGATGGGCAGAACGATTTGCATGAGTCACAGCCTTTGCATTTCTTGCTGTCGATTTCAATTACACGTGTTAGTTCCTGTGATTGAAATCCTTTCAAAAATAAAACCCCCTCACCCTTAAACTATTTATTATTTGATACATTTATAACATATAATCACATTATAAGATAAAATAATGTTTATAAATGTGTACAAATTTCAAATTATTTTGAATCCATAATACCATAACTAATACAGCCATAATTAAATGTAAATTATTTCACTATTAACTGTCAATAATTTTCCCAAAAGTTAATATTTTCACATTTTTTAAGGATTCAACAAGCCGCTACTTTAATATTTGCCATTATTGTAATAAATCCTGCTAACACTTTAAGTATTTTTTTTATTTAAAATGGAGATAAATGGTTATATGAAGTATATCGTAAATTGCCTGAAATTCGTTAAGTCAGGAGGAGGCAAAAATGAATTTAAATACTATTGAAATCGTTGGGCAAATCGCAGATTTAAAAGATATTGACTATAAAAATACGCTGGCAATCAGTGTGTTAATTGAACTGCTAATTGAAAAAGGTATTATTACCAGACAGGAATTTGCTCAGAAAGCCCACGAATTAGAAAAATCAACATTAGCGGAAATAGTGCTCACACGCAGAAAAAGCCGCTAAAAATTTTTAACCGCCAAGGACGCCAAGAACGCCAAAAAGATTTAAGAAAACAAAAAAGCCGGGGTATGCCCCCGGCTTTTCTTGATTGTGGTTCTTTTTTTACTTGGTTTAATATTCAGGCTCAATCAAGCCATAATGACCATCTTTGCGACGATAGACAACATTGACTTCCTCTGTTTCAGCATTGGTAAATACATAAAAATCGTGATTAATCAGATTCATTTGCATAATCGCTTCTTCTACATCTACAGGCTTCACAGCAAACCGCTTGGTCTTAACTACCCCGAATTCCTCAGTTTCCACTGCTTCTCCGGTGCTGGCAACCAAATCTCCTTTGAAAACCCCGCCACGCAGTTTGCGGGCAATTTTTGTTTTATATTTCTCAATTTGTTTTTCCAGTTTTTCAATTACCAGATCAATGGATGTGTACATGTCGGTAGTAGCCTCTTCGCCCCTAAGCAACATTCCATTAATAGGCACAGTCACTTCGACAATATGACGTCCCTTTTCGACAGTGAGGATAACAGTAATGTCTCCAGGTGCTTCAAAATACTTTGTAACTTTACCAACACGCTTTGCAACATAATCTTTTAATGCTGGCGTAATATCAATATTTTTTCCTCGTACAGTTATTGCCATTCTACCCATCCCCTTTCCTGAATCCGGTTCTTTTTGAGTCTATTTCAAAACACCCACCCGGACATTTCAAAACAGCCTCCCCCAAGGCTCAACATGTTTCCTAAAACATGTTCTATTAGTATTATTCCCCGCCAAGAAAAAAATTCCTGTCTAAAAATTTTGATTTTATATAAAATTTGATTTTTATCTGAGAAATACCAAGACCGCGAAGAAAGGTTCAGATGCAAGGCACGACGAGAACCGGAACGGAGGCGTACCGGTGGTACGTTGGAGTGAGGATCGCAGGAGTAACGAAGCAGATGAGCCTTTATTCGCGGTCTTGCCTAAAATTATAAACCCGGCTCATATGAGCCGGGTGTAATTGGTTAACAAGTTAAATTATGCTTTAATAACGTTGGCTGCTTGCGGTCCGCGTGCGCCTTCGACAATATCAAACTCTACTTGTTGACCTTCAGCCAAGGTTTTGAAGCCCTGGTCTTGAATAGCTGAGAAATGAACGAATACATCGCCGCCATCTTCCCTCTCAATGAATCCGTAACCTTTTTCAGAGCTAAACCATTTTACTTTTCCAATCATTTTGAAACTCCTCCTAAAATAAACTGCAGGCCAAGATATGGCCACTTGAAACAGTATACCATAAGTTGGGTATATCTGTCAATGAAATTAAAGGATCTTAGACAGAAACGCTTTGGTGCGCCCCTCGCAGGCATTGGAAAAAATAGCGTCAGGTGTGCCTTCTTCCACAATACGGCCTTCATCCATAAAGATCACCCTGTTGCCTACTTCCCGGGCGAAGCCCATCTCGTGGGTGACAACAACCATGGTCATACCTTCTTTAGCCAGCGCTTTCATAACATCCAGCACCTCGTTAATCATTTCCGGGTCAAGGGCTGAAGTAGGCTCATCAAACAACATTACTTTGGGACGCATTGCCAAAGCCCTGGCTATTGCCACCCGCTGCTGCTGTCCGCCTGACAACTGTTCAGGGTAAGCATGGACCTTGTCACTGAGTCCTACCTTTTCCAGTAAATCAACGGCAATCTTTTCAGCATCTTTTTTAGCCATTTTACGCACTTTAACCGGCGCCAGGGTGATGTTTTCCATGACCGACATATGTGGGAACAGGTTAAAACGCTGAAATACCATGCCGACTTCTTCCCGCACTTTGTTTATATTGGCTTCACTGGTTAAAGGGATTCCATCAACAACAATTTCTCCTTCGGTAGGTTCCTCCAGATAATTGACGCAGCGCAATAAAGTACTTTTTCCGGAACCGCTTGGCCCGATAATAACCACAACTTCCCGTTCATTAACATGAGCATCGATTCCTTTTAACACATGCAATCTGCCAAATTTTTTGTGCACATTTTTAATGTTTATCATCAATTTTGTACCTCCGCTCCAGATAATCCACTAAGCGGGAAATAGTAAGGGTCATCAGTAAATAAATAAAAGCCACAGTCACCCATATTTCAAAAGAACCATAAGTGCGGGCAATAATCATTTGCCCGCGACGGGTAAGCTCTTCAAAGCCGATAACTGAAACCAGTGATGAATCTTTGAGCATGGCAATAAACTCATTGCCTAATGGTGGAATAATCCGTTTAAAAGCCTGCGGCAAAATGATATACTGCATTGTTTGCCCCCAGGTCATGCCTAATGACCGGCCGGCTTCCATTTGTCCTTTATCAATAGACTGAATACCAGCCCGGAAAATTTCAGCGATATACGCCCCGCTGTTTATACTGCAGGCCGTAATTGCCGCCAGAAACGGGTCAATACGTTGTCCGAGGACTATAGGCAAAGCAAAATAAATAATAAATATCTGTACCAACAGTGGCGTACCGCGGATAAAATCAACATATACAGTAGCCAGCGCCTTAACCGCCCACATCTTCGACAGACGGGCTATCCCCACGATCATACCAATCACCAGTCCGAATCCTACACTCAGCGCGGTTATTTGGATGGTAACCCCTGCTCCCAGCAACAACAGCGGAAAAGAACGGAAGATTAGATCAAAATTAAAATTCATGCTTTATCCACCTTTAAATCGTAAAATTCTAGTAAGATTATATACATACACTTTGAGCCTGTCAATTATTTTTCGACACATAATAGCAAGAGAAAAGCGCCGCCACAGGGCAGCGCTGCATTCATGACGCAACATCGCGTCCAATAAATAAAATTATCCGGCTTTCTTGCCAAACCATTTTTCGTAGATTTTATCATACTCGCCGTTTTTCTTAACTTCGTCCAAGGCTTTATTAATTTTTTCTCCCAGTTCAGTATTGCTCTTAGCTGTAGCAAAACCATAATCTTCCGAGGTCAGTGGCTCGCCAACCTGTTTAGCATCTTTGCCGCCTGCTTCTTTAATATAATAGTCGTTAACAGGCTTGTCATTAATAACTGCGTCTACACCGCCGGCCTTAAGTTCCATAAAGGCTTCAGGTGCAGTGTTGAACTCACGGATTTTGGCATCTTTAATCTTCTTGGCTTCATCAGCGCCGGTAGTGCCTATTTGTACGGCAATACGCTTGCCTTCAAGATCTTTGAAGCTTTTAATTACATTGTCATCAGCTTTAACAACAATAGTTAAACCTGATTTATAGTATGGTTTGCTAAAATTAACCTTTTGTGCACGCTCATCGGTGATGGTCATTGCCGATACTGCCAGATCAATATTGCCGGCTTCCAAGGCAGGAATCAGTCCGTCAAAATTCATGCTTTGGATTTGTACTTCTGCGCCCATTTGTTTGCCGACGGCCTTAATTAAATCGACATCAAAGCCAACATATTCCTTGCTTTTTTCATCTTGAAACTCAAACGGTGCATAAGCGGTATCCGAGCCGGCTTTCAGCACTACTTTTTTCTCAGGCGCGGCGGCCTGCTTGCCACAGCCGATCAGACCCAGAGACAGTAAAAAGAACCCCAATACAGCGAAAACGATACCCTTTCTAGACACAATATGTACCCCCTCTGTTTTATAGCCCTTAAAAAATTTTATGTAGGGCTTATCCATTCATTAATAATTATACGTACATACTTATAGTTAATCAAGCACTTTTTTCCTTGTTGTCTTATGCCAAGAGACAAAAAAACATCAGCGGCTCTGGGGAACGGCTAACCACAGAGGTCACAGAGGGTTTACTATTAATTCCTTTTATCTCCGCTTATCCCTAACTTAACATATTCTCCTTCCTTACAGCTAATACCATACCATATCCCGATTTAACTGTGCGAATATATATACCAACCATGCCGCCTATATCCCAATAAATCAGATTCTTACGGGATAAATATCGCGTCGTTCCACTCTGTGTCCTCTGTGTCCTCTGTGGTTCAAAAATACCAGTTCCAAATTACCTATTATATTATCTAGACAAAATAAAAAAGCCCAGATATTTATCCGGGCGTTATACGCTAAAAATTACTGCTATTCTTTTCTTGCATTAAAACATTCACGGCAATAAATAGGGCGATCATTACGAGGTTTAAATGGTACCTGAGTAGTCACACCGCATTCGGCGCATACAGCCTCATGCATTTCACGCTGTGATGTCCGCGCCTCTGTGCCATCACGGCTGCGCTTCCTGGCATCACGACAATCACGGCAACGTGCAGGTTCGTTTTCAAAGCCCTTTTCTGCGTAAAACTCTTGCTCTCCCGCAGTGAAAACAAAATCCTTCCCACACTCTTTGCACTTCAGAGTTTTGTCCTCGAAAGCCATTAAAGAAATCCCCTCACCTTTTGATTTTTAAAAACCATTGCTTAGCCGACCTGGTCTTTGACCCCACACTCGCCTGCTGGACGGTTCGCTACTAAGAATTCAATCTCCTCACTACTACTTCTCTCGGCCACAGTAATCACGTAAAAGTGTGATTCTCACATCTCACTTCCCGTTTCTCACTTCTCAAGCCGGCAGGTCTTACCCCTAAGCCGCACCATGCTCAAAACCATTTTGGTTTCTTACGTGGATCGTTTTGCCTGCGACTGGCATCGATTTTCAACCACAGACCTAAGCAACAGGTTCTTACCCTAAATTATAAAAGTCATGGCAAAAAATTGCAAGGAAAAGTTAAAAAGCTTTCACGATCCATATTTTCCTAATTTAGCATATAAAACGTTTTACCTTTCTCTGAATCCCTAACGAAATGCAATCCGCAAACTCGCTCATGGGTTTTAAAAAATGCTCTGCCTTTTTAATATCAACTTCAGAGGAGTCCGCAATAAGGGTTGAAATAAGTATAGTAATATCTTTTGAAAGACCTAAGCTTTTGCGAACATAATCGCCAAGGAAATAAGTCAAGGCCTGACCCTCTACTTACCTTGAACTAATAATTACAAAATCTTCACCACAATATCAAAACAATATCTAAACCAAATCCCAGCTTACGGGTGTACCCTTTTTGACATCCTTTTTTATGTTTTTCCCAAGTAGGGTCTCATAATATTTTGGCAATAGGCCAAGCCCCGGCCGGATGACGCGTAAGTTTTGCGGAGTTAGAATGCCGCCGGCCTTTATATCCTCTACTATATACAATGAGCGTCTATGTTTTAAAGAAGTCTTTTCGGCAGAGTTCGGTCCATAAGATACTCGCCCCAATGCCAGCCATGCCCTTTCAGTCTCTATAACCAACTGTTGCATTTCTTCCGGTTCCATAGAAAAGGCGGAGTCAACCCCTCCGTCGGCGCGCGCTAAAGTAAAATGCTTTTCAATTACTGTCGCACCTAATGCAACACCGGCTACCGACACGCCAACCCCCATAGTGTGATCAGATACCCCTACTTCACAACAGAACAAGTCCCGCATATGTCCAAGAGTGGAAAGATTGGAATTCTTCGGCGTAGCAGGATATGTACTTGTGCATTTTAAAAGTACGATGTTTTCGCAGCCAGCCTCCCGTGCAGTTCGGACTGTCTCGTCAATCTCCGCCACAGTCGCCATCCCGGTGGAAATAATCATTGGCTTGCCAGTGATTGCCACTTTCCGGATTAATGGCAAATCATTCATTTCAAATGAGGCAATTTTGTAACATGGCACTCCAAGTTCTTCTAAATAATCGACTGCAGTTGCATCGAATGGTGTACTAAAGCCTATCATACCCAACTCCCGGCAACGGTCAAAAATCGGTTTATGCCATTCCCATGGTGTATAAGCCTGCTGATACAACTTGTACAGTGAATTGCCTTGCCAAAGTGAATTGGGATCATCAATAAAAAACTCGCCTTCAGTCATATCTATTGTCATTGTATCTGCAGTATATGTCTGCAATTTTACTGCCTGAACCCCGGCTTTGGCCGCAGCATCTACGATAGCTAACGCTCGTTCCAACGAATGATTATGATTGCCGGACATTTCAGCAATAATAAAAGGCCTGTAGCTACCGTCAATTATATAAGAACCAATATGTACTTCTCCCATCCATTAACCTCCTTTTTGAGCAAGCTTGATTCGTTCCAGCAAGTCCTCACTCAGTTCAGCTAAAGAATGAATCCGGCATTCAGCTTCATACTCCGCCTCTAATTCAACATCTTTATGCTGTCCCCGTATGATTCGCACAGTATGAAACCCTAATGGCTTAATACCAACAAAGTCTTTCCTTGGATTATCGGCAACATATATTACTTCTTGGGCAGACACCTGTTCTCTCTCGCAAATTTTCCAAAAACAATAAGGAGATGGTTTGGCATTTTTCACACCATACCGATGAGTTATAAAGCAAAGTTTAACCCGATGATAAAGTCCCAACGCGATTAATTTGTTTTTCTGAACCAGCTTATTGCCATCAGTCACGATATAGATTGGTAAGTGTTGAAACCGCTGCAGACATTCTGCGGCATCTGCAAAGAGCTCAATTTCCGGCTTATGCATACGATAAATTGACAAGCAACTGCGAACATTCCGTTTGGAATACAAACCAAATCGAATCAGTAAATCATCAAAAATCCGCCCTCTTCCATTTTGCAGACGTTCCACCATGTCAATATAGCTATCCTGAACCGCAAGACCATATTCTCTCCGGAGAAACTCAGCGACAGCGCGGAAACCACTTCGCACGTAAGTTAACTCGTCATACAAAGTGTCATCTAAATCAAATACCAATACCAAAATCATCACCTACATCTAAAGCTCAGCAAAAATTACTATAACCAAAATATCGCGATAATTAACCCATATCCATGATAATATCTGACGGATATCGAACCTGACGGAGAGTGCGAACTGTTTTGTTGAATGGATATTGTTTGATGTCTTCACCACTGGATTCAAGCAGAAACCAGAACAGACTATCCAATCCTGCGGAAAGCCCCAATGTGGATGCACCACCGAAACGGGAATTGCATTCAATCAAATGAACCTCTTGACGCGCACCCACGATCAATTGCAACACAACATGGCCATAAAGCTGCAACTTTTCGATATATCCTGCACACAGATGTTCCAGACGTTCATCATGTACCAACGTTGTCACCTGTGACTCACCGTTAACCGTGTAGTCCCTGGAACGGCATACCACACCTTTTATTCTCCCCATACGGTCTACATAAGCGTCAGCGCTAAGCTCCCGCCCAATTATATATGGCTGAAATATAGGCTGTTGGAGTTTCGCAGCATGCTGCCGCGCCTCTGTCCACGTAAGATTCAATCCGATATTTTGCGATCCCGCCCCATGTTGCTCCTTAACGACATACCTATCTGCGGCCAACTGATCGATGCAGTCAACAGTCTCAATGGCCGGAATCTCCAATTCCCGGCATCTGCGGTAGAATTCCAGTTTATCAAGACAGTAGTGAATCACTCTGGGATCAGAAACCATCACGGAAATATTATGTTCCTGCAACCAGTCCCTTCTATTACTCCAAAACAGCAACTCACCGTCCCGTGTCGGGATTACATATCTTATCCCATACTGCTTTAATCCGGTAAGAAGAATATCATCAGTTAATTCGGTCAAAGGGGGCATTTGCCAGAAATTATCAGCAAAATAACTCGCTATGCACTGTTCATTACTGTCGGCAACAACAAGCTTTCCTTCTCCCGCCAGCTTTCCCATAGCTTTTTTTACGACCTGCAGCAAGGGAATTTTTTTTGAGGCACTGGTAATCAATACATTATTACCATATGCAACGTATCCATCAGAATTTTGTAATGACATACGCTGTATAACTTGTTCCGTTCCATTTTTTGGGACAATTAGCTTCGCCTGCCGTGACATCGATAAAAGAGCTTCATGATCAACGATAATCTGGGTAATAGCCGCGCGGATCATCTCAACGTCAACCGTAGTATGAAACCCAAGATATTGGATTGCTCCCGCGTCGTCAAGCGCCTGTGCAGTCGCTATCTGATTAGCAGCCACTGCAATTATGATACTAGGCAATCCAAGATAACAGCGTTCCCAAATCGTCGTCCCGCCTGCGCCAATAGCCAGGTCGGCACGGGCCATTATTTCTGCCATATTCTGAACCTGACAAAAAAAATTCGTATTGTTGAGTTGTGAACACTGCCGCCTGATTTCCTCCTTATAAGGGTTAGCCCCCCCTACAACTACATCCAGCGCAAATGTACGCTC
The DNA here is from genome assembly GCA_023434855.1 of Bacillota bacterium. The sequence goes on from JAEYSJ010000103.1 coordinate 13,542, forward strand.
TGGTAAAGCTGAAAGTGCAAGTAATGTTTTTCCAGTCTCATTTGTGGGATCGCTCCCCCCGAAAAAAACGAAAACCCTGTCTACTCTTCCGCTACGTTTCCGTAATGCGCGCTTTCCCGAAAACTCAGAACGCAATAGGGCATATTGTGGTCCAAGCAAAAGTTCGGCATTTGCCGGCACCAAACCAGCATAGCGAGCATCAGGCTGGTGGAAATAGTTGGTATCCAGCAAGAGATCGCACTTATGCCGACGATCAGCAAGATCGTCAATTACCATTATACGACTTGTGTGAGCCCGAAGAACCTTTTCCCAGCGTATGTCTAAACTATAGTGATCAACAATCAGCCAGTCCACACTAGTATTAAATTTTGCTATAACAGCAATGGTTTCCGCAGCATCAGTTTCCCAACTCATATCGCCCGTATTACCAATCCCAAAAACGTGGAATCCTTGTTTCTTTGCTAAGTTAGCAATATTCCCTGGAAAAGAGCGACAAACAAAGGCGACTGTAGCGCCATGGTCCCGAAGACATTCTGCCAAGGTCAGACAACGCATTATATGCCCCGAGCCAATAGCAACAGAAGAATCCGCCCTTATCACAATGTTCACGCTATCACCCTGCTTCTTCGTACGTCGTTACTTGTTAACAATAACCTTAACAGTCCGGAATCAAAAAGCGAAGTAAAGCCCTATGCCAGCTCAAAGGATAGCTCTTATACTATATTAGACGTCTTATTCTTAACACTGATTAGCCCCATAAACAGTTAACACTTTACGTAATTCTCTCGTAGTAAGTTTATAGTCCCTAGTATAAGTACGACAAACGTCAGCATTATGTAAAGCATCCATATAGTTTGATTTTATACCTAATGCAATGTCAATATGTACTTTCGCAATATCATATTTTCCTTGCTCTATCAAAACACATGCCAAATTATTATGTACTTCCGCTAAATGCGGATTCAATTCCAAACTACGTAACCAAGCCTTTAGTGCAGTATCAATATCTTGGATTCGCATACAACAAACTCCATAATAAAAAAACACATAACTATCATTCAATTGATTTATTAGTCTGTCTAAAAGAATACGGGCCCTATCCCATTCTTCTAGCTTCATAAAAATTTTCGCCAATATAAATTCTTTAATGTTGGTTTCAAATGTCGTAGCATTCACAATTTCCGTTATTTTTTGCTCTCCCAATTCTTTAAGTGTAGCCGCTTCATGCTGCAATTGCTTAACATGGTTATTAGTTAAATTGTTATTATGTCGACGGTACATATAAAGCGGCTCAGAAATATAGCCAAATTTATATTGTTCAGCTAGTTTAATCGTAAACATATAGTCTTCCGCTTGGCGATACTTTTCATTATATCTAAGACCTTCATCAATACACTCACGTTTTATCATCATCGCAGTAGTAAGAGGTAAAATTTGTCTGACCAGCAACATACATAAAAAATCTTTAGGGTTATCAAAATCCATCTCTCTTACTAAAATTTTCTGCGGATTCCCCTCAGAGTCAATGATCTCAACATCACAATATACAACCCCAACATCGGGATGTTCCGTAAAATACTCCAACTGTTTCTCAAGTTTATCTAGCCGGTATAAGTCATCAGCATCCAAAAAAGCAATATATTCACCTGTAGCATGCTCGAATCCGCAATTTCTGGCAGATGCTAATCCGCCATTTTCTTTATAAATATATTTTATTTGAGATTGATATGGCAACAACCACTCTTTCGTATCATCTGTTGAACCATCGTCAATCACAATAATTTCATAATTGGAATAAGATTGCTTTAAAATACTCGTGATGGCTGGTATAATATATTCTTTATTATTATAAGTAGGTATAATAATTGAAATCACGGTTATTTTACTCCTTCCACCGAATAGTTTTTAGCCAAACAAAATTTTTTCTACAGCCTGCCTAATGATACATAGCTCTTGCTCCAACTCCTCCTTTTTCATATTGATGGTCACTGATCCTGATTGCCGGCGGAAAAAGTTCATCGGTTTCGTATGATATGCTACCTTTGCTTCTGTCAACAATTGGAGATATAAATACCAATCGCCGCATTGCTTAAATGTCTCTAGTTTGTCCAGGTCCACCCGACTGACGCCATTTCTTTTCATTACTACAGCGGAAACATTCGGAATTGAATTAAATGCCGTTAAAAATTCCTTGATAAACTCTTTTCCATCATATATTCCTCCATTGAATCCTTTATCCTGAATATAC
>JAEYSJ010000104.1 GCA_023434855.1 Bacillota bacterium
TTAAAGCGATATGACAATCAAAAAACTTGCGCCGGAAGAACTCTTAGGGCTCAATAAATTTGCCGTTGACGAAGAAGAGCCGCATATCGTTATCGACAAAACCATCTGTGCCAAGTGTCAGGCGAAGACCTGCCTGGTGGTTTGCCCGGCTGTGCTGTATAGCTTAAAAGACGGGGAGATAAATTTTGATTACGCCGGGTGCCTAGAGTGCGGCACCTGCCGGGTGGTCTGCAAGGATAAAGGCATTGTTAAATGGACTTATCCCCGCGGCACATTTGGAGTGGCATTCCGCTGCGGCTAATAGGAATCCGTTGCCAAATATAATAGTTCCTTAATGAGTTGCCTTTATATTGTTTATATAAGACTTGTGTCACTCTCTTAATAGATTGGCACAAGCCTTTTTTCTAACTGGTAGAATAGATAGTTTATTGTATTTTTAATGGCAAGAAAGTCAAGGTTTACGAGAGGGGGAGTTAGCTGTGAAAATCGCCATTGTTGGAGCTGGTGTTATGGGATGTCTGGTGGGTGCCATGCTGAAAAAGGCTGGCGAAGATGTTTGGCTGATAAATACCAATAAGGCAATTGTATCTCACGTTAAGACAAGTGGTTTAACAGTATGTATAAATAACACGGAAGAAAAGATAGCTATGAATATTGCTCAATCACCAGCCGAAATTACCGAGAAAATGGACCTTATTATTTTTTTGGTAAAAGGATGTCATACAGAAGTGGCAGCTCAATCCGCGACCTGCATTGCAAGTGAGCGTACCTATGTGATGACATTGCAGAATGGTTTAGGCAATGTGGAGATACTGTCTAAATACTATAATAGGGACAAAATACTTTACGGAATTTTAGAGTTTGCCGGAAAAATGATTGAGTTGGGTCATATTCAAGGATTTATTAGTGGAAATTCTAAGATTTGTTTTGGGTCTACACAGAAAAAAATTAATGACGATTTTAGGCGGATTGCTGATGTCCTGGGTGGAACCGGAATTAAGGTTATTCTAAAAGAAGATATTGACAGTGAAGTTTGGATTAAATTAAGAAATAACTCTACTAATGCTGTATTTGGTATATTGCGCCTAACAATGGGACAGGCGCTTGCTGCGTCGGGAACAGAAACCCTAATGAAATTAGTGCGGGATGAAGTTATTGCAGTGGCGAAGGCTAAGGGGGTAAAGTTTACGCCAGACCAGCTCGCTGTCAATGGCGGGAAAACACCTATTAATCCGGAATTGTACGCGCATCTTCCTTCCACAGCACGTGACATGAAAAATAAAGTTGAAACCGAAATTGAATTTATTAATGGCGTTATTTACAGGGAGGGTTTAAAGCTGGGTGTGCCGACTCCCTATAATGAAGTGCTGTACAGAATCGTTAAAATAATGGAAGAAACGTATACGCTTCAGTTCTAATGCAGCATATATAGGGGGGACCATATTGACCATATGTTGATTTCTCCGGAATACTTAAGGAGCGTCCCTTATACAAAAGGAGGCGCTCTGTTATATTGCCCACAGCTGATTCCACAGCATTTATGGAAGGTATACTAATAAATGACATTATATTTTGGTTTTATCAATAGTAAATAGTATCAGAATGCTTGTCTTAGAAAAATTAGTTTTTTCTATTCGTATATTCTGTAGGTAGAGCATTTGGAGCACAATTAATTACCTCGGAATTATTGGCGCCGCAGTCCTCAATAAAGGTAATCGTTGCAAATTCATCAACTACCATTTTGGGGTAAGTAGGTCCCTGGTCGCGGTATTTCTGCATTAGCGACAGGTGATCGTTCTGGAAACACACTGTTTTCTGGGGATTCTCACTGACCCAGGCAGGAAAGAAGATTGTACCATGAATCTTTCGCGTTGCTAAATTAAACGCCAGGCTTACGCAAGTACCTGTCGGTTCATCCCAGGAGATTTTATACACATTATCTGCTAAGGCGACTATGTGAGCTTCTTGGTCTTTTACCCAGCGTCCACCAACAATACCACTGTGAATCCGGTAATCAAACGTCGTATCGTTTTTGATATAGACTTCATACTGCCAGCCATTATCATACGTGTAAATAAAATGTTTACCTACTAAATCTTGTAATTCTTTTTTCATAATATATCATCACTCCTTTTATCTAAATAATAACATGTATATTTTTACATGTTATTATTTATGTATTTATTATATATACTAAGAATCTAGAAAGTCAAGAAAAAGGAGCAAGATTTTATGAATACCTTGGGATATGCCATTTTAGGCTTAATTAATAAACAGAAAATTACCGGCTATGATTTGGCTAAGATCTTTAATGATAGTGTTGCTGACTTTTGGAATGCAAATCAAAGCCAAATCTATCCGGAATTGAAAAAACTTGTTCAAGCTGAGCTTATTCAGTATGAGGTTTTGGTACAGGGTGAAGTTTTAGAAAAAAAGCTATACTCTATAACGGAAAAAGGAAAAGAAGTATTGGAAAAATGGATTACTGAAGATGAGCCACCATTGTCGCAGAACAAGGATATTTTTAAATTGCGTATTTATTTTGCTGAGCATTTAAATAAAGAACAGCTGTTAAAGAAGTTTAAAAATCGACAAGTAAGATGCAAAACTCTTTTAGAACGATATAAAATAAAAATTTCTGAGTATCAAGATTCAGAAAATATTGCTTCTGAAAGGTTAGGGGATTTTCTACTATTAAAAAATGCAATTAAACAACTAGAAGCTCAAATTTCCTGGATTGATGAATCTATTGTATATATTCAAGCCAAATGTAGCTTTAAGTAAGAGGTGGTACATCCCTGGATTTTTTTATTTTTGAGAGAATAGACCTGCTGGATATGTATGATGACAAGGTTAATTTTAAAGAGAAGCTCATGCATATTTTTGATAATAATACTTGATATGATTTTATTAGGAGAAATTGATTCTTACATTGATTTGGCGGGAGAGCTTTTTTGTGATGCAAATGAAATTCAACGATTAAAAAGAAAGGATGTGATGCTCTTGAGCAAAAACGAACTTGCTAGACGAATGGGATGTAATCGCAGAACCATTGATAAATTCATAAAACAAGCAGCTAAATTTTAGATAGTACGCAAAGTAAGAAAAAAAAGGTAATTGCAGAATTTTGTCGAATTAACAATAATAATACGCTATTATTAACGAATAATAGTAGTAAAAAGGAGGAGTTTCTTGAATTAATTGAATGATCCAAAAAGTTGCACGAAACTTGGTTCTATTATAATAATTTCTTTAAGGCGGGAATTATAATGAAAAGCATTCAAACTAAACTTATGGTAACTATTCTTCTTATTTTTTTTGTAGCGATGAGTGTATTGGGCGGTCTTAATTACTGGAGGGCGCGAAATATTATTACTGGGAATATGACAAATGATCTTCAAAATTTATCGGTAAGCTCTGCTGAGAATTTAGGCGAATGGTTTGCGGCCCGCAAAACAGAATTGACAATGCTTGCGAGTAATCCGGTAATGAGCAGCGGCCAACCGGAAGCGATTATGCCCATTCTTGCTGCTGCTAAGAATGCTAACAAGGAATATGATTCGTTGGTGTTCGCTAATTCAAATGGGGATTCATGGCAATATGATGGGGCCAAAGTTAGTGTAGCTGACAGACCTTTTTTCAAAAAAGCCATGCAAGGTGAAATGTTTGTGGCCGACCCTTCCATTTCTAGAGGAACCGGACGCCTGATTTCCGTCGTAGCTGTTCCGGTTAAAGCCGATGGCAAAGTTATCGGTGTTTTATTTGGACCGGTAAGTATGGAGGAGTTTACCAAGAAGGTGCTTGACATAAAGGTTGCTCAGACTGGCTATGCCTATCTTCTTCAAGAGGATGGTTTGATTATCGTTCATCCTAATAAAGAACTCGCAATGAAGGTAAATGCCGTGACAGATACAAAATTGCCGCAAGCATTGCGGGGCATCAATGAACGTCTGGTTAAGGGTGAGAAGGGGTTAGCTAGTTGCGAATACGATGGTGTTGATAAATTTGTAGCCTTTACGCCGATACCAGGAGTTAAGTGGTTCCTTGCGGTCAATGCACCGAAAAACGAAGTGTTAGGTGGGTTAGCAGAGCTGACGACTATTTCGCTGGTTACCATAATCGTTATGTTATTAATCACGGCAATAATCATTGTACTCTTTGCCCGTCGTATTGCCAGGCCTATTCAAGTACTGGAAGCCGTGGCAAAGCGGATCGCTGGCGGTGACATTTCAGAAACTAAACTAAATATCCATTCTAATGATGAAATTGGTCGGCTGAGCCAGAGTTTCGAGCAGATGGCAAGGAATCTGCAAGGACTAATCCGGCGAATTCTTGGTGCTACCGAGCAAGTAGCCGCGTCGTCCCAAGAGCTTACAGCCAGTTCGGAACAATCGGCTCAGGCCGCCAATCAGATTGCTACGTCGATTACCGATGTGGCTCAAGGCGCCAGCGAGCAGATGAACGCAGCTAATGAAACGACTGCTGTTGTGGAACAAATGTCGGCCGGCATTCAGCAGATTGCTGCTAAAGCCAACCAGGTAGCTGTGCAATCAGCTCAGGCGGCAGAGAAGGCGAAAGATGGCGATAAAGCGGTAGAACAAGCTGTTTTGAAGATGAACCAAATTGAAACAACAGTCACAACATCAGCCCAGGTTGTAGCCAAATTAGGTGAACGTTCGAAGGAGATTGGCCAGATTGTTGATACCATTTCCGGTATCGCCGGACAAACTAACCTTTTGGCCCTAAATGCGGCTATTGAGGCGGCGCGGGCGGGAGAACAAGGCCGAGGTTTTGCCGTGGTCGCAGAAGAAGTACGAAAATTAGCGGAGCAGTCTCAAGTGGCAGCTGAAAAGATAGCTGGGCTAATTGGGGAAATTCAGGGGGATACTGATAAGGCAGTTGTTGCTATGGACAATGGTACTCAGGAAGTCAGAACCGGAAGCGAGGTTGTCAATACTGCCGGCGCGGCTTTCAGGGAAATTGCTAATTTGGTGACAGAAGTATCTGGTCAGGTAAAGGAGATTTCGGCGGCTATGCAGTAAATGGCTGCTGGTAGTCAGCAAATCGTGGGTTCTGTTAAAAGGATTGAAGTGCTTGGG
>JAEYSJ010000223.1 GCA_023434855.1 Bacillota bacterium
AATTGGCGCTGCCCCACTGACAGTAATGCCCCTTGATATCCGACATAACTGTCGTATTGATTAGGCAAATTCAGAATAAAAGTATGAGCATTAGCATTTTTTGCTGCATTGACAATTTCCTGAAAGGACATTGAATCATCATACATGCAGATGTTTTCAGATATTGACCCTTTAAACATATGGACATCCTGGAAAACAACACCGATTTCTCTTCTTAACACATTCAGCGGAATATCTTGAATGTCAACTCCATCTAATAAAATTTTACCGTGTTGCGGCTGGTAAAATCTCAGCAGCAAACTAATAAGCGTGGTTTTTCCTGATCCGGACAACCCTGCCACACCGACAAACTGTCCGGCCTTAATTTCAAAAGAAACGCCTTTTAATATCCAGTCCGGTTCCTGGTAAGCAAACCAGACATCAACAAAAGAGATATTACCTTTAAAGTGATAATCAGTAGCAGCATTTGTTTCAGGCTCTTCTGCCGCTTGTTCAGTAATAAGTATATTATGCACTCTTTCCGTTGCGGCTAATGCTGATTGCAGCAAATTATATTTTTCCGCCAGATCTTTAATCGGCCAAAAGAACTTTTCCACATAACGCAAAAATGCAACTATAACGCCAATCTCCACCCCGTAATATTGACTTTGGATATTAGCATACCATAGTACCAAGATTACAGCCATCATATAAATAACATCAACCAAGGGACGAAATACCGCGAAAGTACGCATTTCCCGCAATCCGGCTGCCATATATTCTTTGTTGACCGAACGGTATTCAGCTTCACTAAGGCCAAATCTGGCAAAAGCTTTAAGTACACTTATTCCATTCATGGTTTCTTGTAAAAAAGTATTAATATTGGCCGTTTTTTCCCTTACCAGCCGATATGCCATTCTGGCATATTTCTGATATGTGTATGACAAAATAAACATCAACGGTATTACTGTAAATGATACCAGTGCCAATTGCCAATTCATCAGCAGCATTACTACAATAATTCCTACCAGCACCAAAAAATCACTGGCAAAGGCTACCAGCACATCAGTGTACAAATCTTTGATAGCGTCGGTATCATTGGTTACCCTGGTAACCATACGGCCTACCGGCTGGGATTCCATATCGGCATATTGTTGGTAAATAAGATTGCGAAATACTTTTTGGCGGACATCATAGATAATGCGTTGGCCAATATACTGTAACAGCACCGTTTGAACATAAGACGCGACTGCACTTAACACTAAACTCCCAGCATAGATTTTGGCAGTATCAGCCAAACCTGCGACATTATGATAAACGACATTTTCATCTATTGCCACCTTAAGCAAATACGGACGTAATAAATCAACACATGTACCGAATAACATTACGCCAAGTGCCAATACCATCAAACCACGAAAAGAGCGGGCGAAAGCCCATAAAACGGCAAGCATTTTTTTATCCAAAGGCTGTACCTGGTTATCAGTATCATATTCTTTACCGCGAAAATATGTAGTCATGATATTTCACCATATTCTAATTGTTGTTTATATAACTCAAAATATAAACCATGCTTGGCCACCAGTTGATGATGCGTTCCTTGTTCGGCTATACAGCCATCTTCCAGAACAATAATGAAATCAGCGTCTTTAACGGCAGTTACCCGCTGTGATACAATAACCGCAGTCCGTCCGGCAATATATTGTTTAATATTAGTCAACACTTCATGCTGGGTATGATAATCTAGGGCGGAAAATACATCATCCAGGAACAGCAATTGGGCCTGCTTGATCATGGCCCGGGCAATTGAAACCCGCTGCTGCTGCCCACCCGAAAGACTTTGGCCTTTTTCGCCAAGAACTGAACCAAAGCCATAAGGTTTGGCATCAATTGCCTCTTTTACGGCAGCTAATTTGGCGGCCTGAATAATTTGCTCACTGGAATACTGTTCATCAAAAGCGATATTTTCGCCAATGGTACGAGAAAATAACATTCCGTCTTGCGGCACATAACCTATCGCCTTACGCAAGGTTACGTAATCAATCCCATGAATTTCCCGCCCGCCAATATAAATTGTGTTCTGCGGGGGACCGTAAAGCCGCAATAGCAGTTTTAACAGTGTTGATTTGCCGGAACCCGTCTTACCAACCACCCCCACAACCGCTCCGGGCGGAATGTCAAGGGAAATATTGCGCAAACTGGGCAATTTGCCCATAGGATAAGTAAATGTAAGATTGGCAATCTTTATTTCCGTGTCTGCCAGTACTCCCGCCTTCTCTGGCAAATCACTTTCATAAGGCTTTTCTGCAAGTATATTGGCAATACGTTCCAGTGAAGCTGAACCACGCTGTGCAAGATTAATGAGATAACCAAGCCCCATTACCGGCCACATAATTAGTCCCAAATAGCCGGCAAATGCCGCAAAATCACCGATAGTAATCCGACCGTCAATGATTAAAACACCACCAACATATAAGGCAATCACATAACATATTCCCGGAGCGTTGTGAATAATAGGGATATATGCCGCCTGCAGCCTGACCATCGACATATTTTCTTGTACATTTTCCCGGCTAATCGTGGAAAAGCGTGCAAGCGCCATTCTTTCCGCCGCAAAACCTTTAATTATTTTTGCACCACAAAACATTTCCTGAGTAAATTCAGTCAATTCGCTGAATTTTTCCTGTACGGTTCGAAAACGGGCATGTACCGGTTTACCAAACAAGGCCGTCACTAACAATATTAACGGCAAAGGTATTATCGACCACATAGTAAGTTCCCAATTAATACTTTTAGCCATGACAACAACTGAAGCGATTCCCATAGCAACTGCATCGACCAAAAGCATAATACCCAGCCCTACGGCCATACGTACCGCATTAATGTCATTGGTAGTTAGCGCCATAATTTTTCCCGGACCATGCTGCTCAAAAAATTCCAGCGGCAGACGTAAAGCATGAATAAATAATTTCTCCCGCAAGTAATATTCAAGCTGCCTCGTTGTACCCATGATGCAATTACGATGTATGTAACGGAGTATCGCAATAAGGATTGTAATAACAACTATCATGAAAAGGATGTTATCTAAGTCATGTCGCTTTCCGATCAAGCTGTCAATTGCCCATCCGCTTAACCGCGGCAGGGCGACCTGCAGGATATCAACCATAATCAGCGCCAAAATTCCCAGGAAATATGGCAGCCAATGGCGTTTGAAAAACGGCATGAGGATATCAACATGAAAGATACGCAATTGAAAATTACTCCTTTCATAAATCAAGTATCTTTAACTATTTATAACATGGAAAAGTATTCTGCTGGCATTCGGCAGAAAGGGTGAACGAGATTAAGCAACTTGCGATAGATGGCAGCGAAATCTCGTTCACCCTTTCTGCCAGACTATCCTAACCCATGTCAATTCCCTAGAACAATTAGGAATTTCGTATCAGAACTTCAAAAGCGCTAACCTGTAAAGTTCAAGTAAAGTTTTTATCACAATATTTACCAATTGATATGTTGTTTTTGTTTCCAAAATGTGATATTTATATATGAAAATACTATATTTTTAGTACAACTAAGGGTTATATATAGGCTGAATTTTATTCTTTCTATTTTATGAGTTACATGTATTTAAAAAGTTACTGTACATTTACTGTACACGAGAGTAATCCGCAATCCTTGTTTCATCTGGATTCACAAGTGGTTTTTATGTAATTTTCTAATAGCCTAAATATATATTCTTTCCTAATATATATTGACACGTTCTCTTGCTTCCTAATCATATTGTATGATGCTTTCATAAGTATAGCACGACATGCTCAAAGACACCATTACTGTGTCTTAAGTTCTTTATACAGTGTTTTCCATCACTCCTTTTAATAGCAATAACAAAAGCAGACTCTTTAAAGTCTGCCGTTTATTTTCTACCCCTATTTCACCTGGATTAACAAGCTCTATAGGTATTATAGCATGAAAATCATAGTACAAATTTGAGAAAACTAAAGCATACTTTAAAATTACATTTGAAACCCTTGGTCATGAAGTGCCCCCTGTCAAGTAGACAGTAGAAAAAATAAAAATTTCTGACACCAATCAATTATTGCTGGTTGGTGTCATTTTTTATGCTACTGAACACAGGTATTTCCTGTATTCCAAAGGTGTCAT
>JAEYSJ010000231.1 GCA_023434855.1 Bacillota bacterium
CCACCCTTTTTCAGGACTCTGGCGACATTGCCAAAGAATATGTCCTTACGCTTCAGGAAATGGTACGCGCCAATCATTGCGGCACCATCAAAATACTCATCCCTTAAAAAACCCAGACCACCGTCAATGTCCGCTTGAAAAACGCGTATATTCGGTTGCTGTTTGACCCGCTCCAAGGCTATTTGGGCAAAATCATTGCTAAAATCAACACCTACTACCTGTCCCTGGGGACCGACTAGTTCCCCCAGCTCCAACAAGCCGAATCCCGGGCCACAAGCTAAATCCAGGACAGTACCATTGATTTTGCTGATCTTTTCGGCTGCAAGACGCCGGCCAAAGGTATAAAAAGGTTGTTGGAGAAACTCGTCCCACAAAGCAATATTTTTATTAATAAAATCAGCTGCCACCGGGTTTTCTTCCTGACTAAAAGTATCCACAATACCGCGATAACTGTCAGCATGGATTAGTTTTTCCGCCTGCTCGTTACCAATTGCAACAGCAATGTCCTCCCGGTTCAGCTGCAAATTTCCTTCTGTAAAATCTTGCTTCTTTTTGTACCGTGAGGTCGTTTCGTCAAAAGCAACAGCACCTATTTTAACTAAAGCCCTTAAAAACAATTCCAATGCTTGCTTCCTTTTTGGAAGCACCGCTAAATCCTGGGATATAGCCTCAAAGGTTTTTCCATCATTATGTAATAACTTAAGCACACCTTTTTGTTCGGCATGTTTATATAAGATATTATAACAAGCTTTCCGATACTCCAAATAACAGGCCTCAATCTTTTTCACTTCACAACTTTGCACTATATTTCTCTCCTCTCGAATAATTATTTGCGTCCATCCGGGAGTAAGCAGCAAGCTCATTAATTAACTCACAGCCTGTTTTAATCCCGTTTAGAAAAATTGAAATTTTGGTGGATTCATTCGCCACATGGTTGTTTTCGTCATATGGAGCAAATGGCACCACTACACTGGGTGCTTCTAAGATTTTCGTAAACACATAATCCGGCGTTGTTGCTCCCAGAGACGGCACTAACAACGGTTCAATACCAAATCCTTTTCTCACCGCATTTTTAACCGGCGTAATCAGTGGGTGGTCAATTGGTGTTTTCGATGGCGGTTGACCGATAAGCTTTTTTACTTTTATACCGGTCATACCGGAGCTTTTAACAAAGTCGGTTATCTTCTCATAAATGGTATCAGGATCTTGTCCTCCCACGAGGCGAATATCCATTTTAGCTGTGGCTTGATTTGGAATAATAGTTTTAATCGAGTCACCGCTATAACCGGCGTTAAACGCGGAAATATTGATATATGGCTGGCACATTAACCTAAAATAATAACTGTAAGCATCCGCATTATCCGGATTTAAAGTCCCGATATTCCGTTCAATGCCTTCACGGTCAAACGGCAACCTTTTTAATGCCGCCTGATCGGAAACCGCAATTTCGGGAACCGCAATTGCGGGAAGCAATACGCCACCATCAATTGACGCCATTTCGGAAAAAAGATGGCATAACTTCAATACCGGATTCTCGGCAACCCCGCCATAATTACCTGAGTGCAGCGGCTTAGGCGAACCGGCGGCCGAAAATTCCAAGCATAGAATCCCCCTAACGCCCAGCAGCAGCACCACCTGGTCATTGGGAAACATCGGGCCGTCGGAATAACAAACCAATGTGGGCTTCAATATTTTTTTATGTTCCAACGCAAATTTCGCCAGTGATTTACTTCCTGTCTCCTCTTCTCCTTCAAGCAAAAATTTGATTTTAAATGGAATCTCTCCATGAATCCTCTGATAAATTTTTACCGCGAAAATCCAGGCTAAGTGCTGCCCTTTATTATCACCGCTACCCCTCCCCCAGATACGCTCGCCATCGATATAAGCGCTGAAAGGTTCTGAATGCCAGCTATCGTCTTTTTCGGCTGGAAATACATCATAATGTCCATATATTAATAATGTAAAGCCACTTTTATCTGACCCTATTTCGCCTGTAACAATAGGGTTACCCCCGGTTTGATGAATACAAACATTGATGCCGGCTTCTTTCATCACATCTGCTGCAAAGCGGGCGGCCTGATCAATTCCCTCACCGGTAATACTAATACCGGGAATTTCAATATATTGGCATAATTTACGAATAGCGCTTTCTTTATAATTCAAAATAGCTTGATTCAACATACATTCCAAACTCCTTGTAACTCACCTGTTTTTGTTTTGGTTTTCAATTAAAAGAGTCTTTATTGTAAGGCTGATCCGTTGCGAAATTTGTCATTTATACATATCCTCCTCTACTATTTATTTTACATATACTACCATAATTTTAAATATATGTAAAAGTATTGTCAATTATTAAAATGATTTATATTTGGGCAAATTAGCTATCATTAACAATTTAACATATATTTCCATTTATTATGCTTCGTCTTACGCATATTTTAATCTACATATAACGAACTAAAGAATTTTACATTGCAGTACAAAGGCGATCAATAACTTCTGTTGATTTTTTGTTGACTTATTCCAAGAATCTCTGGATGCGTCCACTAATTTCGTGCACAGAAGAATAAAACATTATAAATTATAAACACAAGAACGCTTAAGCCACTCCCAGAATTCTTCAATCAGATTGAGGTTAGGGCTATATGGCGGTGAAAACACTAACTCAAGTTCATATTCATGTTCTTTAAGGAATGGTATAAGCAAGTTTAAATGGCAAATTTTGTCACTATCCAGTATCATCATAATTCGCTGGCCCGAATATTTTACAAGTACTTTATTTAGAAATTCCAGAAAAACAGACGCTTGGGGACATCAGGCTGTACGGAAGACACTTGGGGACGTTCCTGTTTTGTCAACATTTCATCACTGATTTTGTTGCCAAATAAGGAACGTCCCCTATGTCATTTCAATTCAACTATGTCCTATAATTACCTGAAGCTTTTTTAATCTGGGACAATCAACCTGTCCCCTCGTCCCACCCTGTATTAAATATGGGCTGAATTTTCCTGTCATCGGCGTTAAATTTGATGACTGAATATCAGGCAGTCGTAATTCGGGTAGATAATAAGTAAGTTTGGTAAATTCGAAAAAACTCCTTGCTAAATTTGTGTGAATTTAGCAGGAGTTTTTTGTTTTCGGTATTTTTTAACAAAGAAATTACTTCGCATTACCCAACTTCTCCTAGAAACACCGACATTACCTAATTATTACAGGAATAGACAAAACTAGAAGGAATTATTAAGATATTATAGAATATTAACATCTTACTTAGATTTTTTGCTAGTTATTGGTAAATGGCTTATGCAAGAAAGCTGGATCTGTCAATAGCAGGGGCAGCAAACAAGTAAAAATATATACCGGAATGGGGGAAATTATGAGCAGAAATTACATTGAATGGACTATTGGTGTTATTCTGATGATTTATGGATTTTATGAGGGGTGGAACTATACCGGACTTTATCAATTAATTGCAGAAACTCAATTAGATTTATTGGGAAGTTACAGCATCAAGCTTACTATTGTTCTGGAGATGGGCGCTTTAGTTGCTATATGGTGGAGTATCCTTAAGGTGCTTAGTCTTCTTTTTGGCCTGGAACCAGGTAAGGCTGAAAAATTTATCAGCAAAGGAATTGACTCAAATGATAACCGGAAAAACCCTCAAAAATTACGGCGGCAGGCAAAAAGAACAATTTTTGTTGGGCTTTTTTTACTCTTAGCTGTGTCGTCAGTGGCATTGCTAGCTGATCGTTATTGGCAGGATCCGCCGCTAACGGTGGTTGTTCTTGGTAAGGATGCGGAACCCAAGAGTACTTATATAGAAATAGAAGCAGTTGCTCAACCACGATATGTTCTAAGCTATTATGATAAATCAATGTCAGGTACAAGAACCCACTATGTTCTTCCCCTTACGGCACCAGACTGGAAAGATGGGGACCCGCTGCAATATTTTGTTAATATGGAATTTACTTCTTTACAGGATGTTAATGGCAAATTTCACAATTTTGATAACGAGACAAAACCCTTTCGCATAAAACAGAAATTTTATGTTGATAAGGGAGGGGTAGAGGGGATGATCAGAGAGGAATATAAAAGAAACGATATCCCTATTAAAGAACCCTACTATGGATTGAATAGCACTCGTTTTTTTGCGCCGCGGGATGTTAAACTGGCATGGAGTTTGGCTGCCTTTTTTATAACAATATGCACTCTGGGCGCGGCACTTGGCAGTATCATGGGGGCCCGCAGGATTGAAAAAACGCAATAACACCTAAATATATCCCGAAAGGAGTGTTGAATTTGAATAAGTACAATGACGGACAGAATGAGGTTACTTTTGAAGCTGTTGATTCAGCGCGCAGATTATATCGTATTTTCATTGGTAGACTGCTGCTTGTCTGCATTGGCGGACTTGCCGGTGCAGTATTGCTGGAATTTAAATATACAAATATAAATATTCGCTTGGCTGGCGAGAATATTGCCACATGGTGGCTGATAGCAACTGTAGTGGCAGTAGTAATTTTATTTCTACGTGTGGAATATAAAATCAGTCGCTTGCTTAAGATTCCCTTTATTTTGGCTTTTGGTTCAGGATCAATACTACTACCAATGTTCATTAGCAGTGCTGCTGCTAAGCTTGGCTACAAAATAGGTCCGTTCTTCGGGAGCTTACGGCCCATGCCACCGGATACCGGGACAGGACGTTTTAGAAAGTTTATAACCAACGGTATTGCGATAGTTATCTTAATTTGTGCGGTAGGGGCAGCAGTGTTCTTAAATTCGGACCAACACAATACTCTGTTACCGCAATGGGTAACCGACGTATTCACGAAATCCCAGAACATTGCGATCAATAAAACAATTGAAAAATCACCGCTTAATATACCTGGCTACAATCGTCAACAATTGGAGCGGGTGGCAGCAATTACCGCCCATTATGACCGGGCAAACAAATTACCCTTTGACCACTTTATAACTAATACTTCCTATATAAGCAATCCCGTGACAGAGGAAGAAAGATCATCGTTCCGCAAAATGCTTAGTCAGTGGTGGGATATAGACTCCCGGGCGCAGGCATTAGAAACACTCAATTGGCTGAAAGAAGCAGGACATAATGAACAATTTGCAATGATGGCCGAGGCTCTTACTGATGGATCTGCCAGCGCTGTACTGGCCAAGGCTGAGAATGACCCTGCATTACAACGTAGAATTCAGGTAGTGCGGGATAATTCCAAGCAGTTAGGGGAACATGGTATAATTGCCTGGGACTTGACCAGACTGGCCTATGTGGCCCAGGCAAGCTATTATGCCGGATATATTAGCCGTGAAGAAGCATGGAAGGAAATGATTTACGCAGCAGCGACCACGCAGAAGGCATTCTCTTCATGGAATGAAATGTCGCAGAGTTTCCTGATTGGACGCGAATTTTGGAATGGAGAAAAAGACCCCAAATTTTCGGAGACGATAACATGGCTTCTCTCTAATGATAATAGTCCATGGGTAAAAAATAAATGGGATATTCCCCTCGGAAAAGGTCTCCAATAACTTGCGGTGCTTTTGCAGTAAGATACGGGACAGGAAAGCTTGAAACAGCGTTCCTGTCCCGTGTTTCAAACTTATGGTTTTCTTCCGCCGATAACACACCGTAAATTATTAGAACATGTAAATCAAGGAGGTGAAATAGTGAGAACGATAATTAAACGAATTCTGGCGGTAAGTATCGCTCTGGCAGTTGTCTTGACAGCATCAGTCTATAGTATTAATAAATATGTTTCACAAACCGGAACGCGCTATGTAATGGAAGAACATTTTTTACAAAAGGCGGATGCAATTCTCGTACTGGGAGCATATGTTTTCCCCGATGGCACGGTCTCTTACATGCTTGATGACAGGTTAAGTGTAGCTCATGAACTTTATGAAAAAGGCAAAGCCGGCAAAATTATTGTTAGCGGTGATCACGGGCAAAGCGATTATGACGAAGTAAATGCAATGAAGAGTTATCTTATCAATAGAAATATACCGGCGAAGGATATTTTCATGGACCATGCAGGATTTAATACGTATCAGAGTATTTACAGAGCCCGGGATATATTTCAAGTTAAAAAGCTTATTATTGTGACCCAAGAATACCATTTACTGCGAGCTGTTTTTATTGCCAGAGAATTAGGTATTGAGGCATACGGGGTTGCAGCAGATAAACATGACTATGGCGTAGTAATGGAGTCCTACTTTGTGAGAGAAATAGCCGCGAGAAACAAAGATTTCTTTTTAGCAAAATACATCAGACCAAAACCAAAATTTTTAGGTGATACGATCCCGGTAAGCGGGGATGGCAGGGAGACTGATGATAAGTAAAAAGCGCAGCTTATTAACACTAGTTGGCAATTCAGTATTGAACATTACGGAGGATTTCTGTGAAGATGCCCGGAATGCAAAGGCACTAAAGCTGACGACGGGCAGAAAATTGCTATTATTGGGATTGAAGAAGATATTGATAAAGTCTGGCAAGAATTGGACATGCCAACATCTACAGAGGCGGTAAATAAAAAGGAGACTAATTTGTAATCTATCAGAACTAATACTCGATGACGGTAGATCAAAATAAAATGTAAATATTTAGCAGGAACAAACTGTTTAAAAAGAGAAAATAGCCATAACTTACTTTAATGAGTGAGTTATGGCTATTTTGCGTTCGAGGGATGATGAAACGTAGGAAGGTTAATTTTTGAATAAGTATTTCATTTAAAGTGTAAGGAGTAATTTAATATGAAAAGTTTCAGAAAAGAACTTGTCTTTACTATTCCGAACAGAAGGGGATTGGTAAATATAACCCGGTTCGTTGAAACGGCACTAGGTGAAAGCGGTATCCAAGAGGGGCTACTGTTATGCAATGCTATGCATATAACAGCAAGCGTATTTATCAATGATGATGAAAGTGGTTTGCACAGGGATTTTGAAGTGTGGTTGGAGAAATTAGCGCCAGAAAGGCCCCATAGTCAATATAAACATAACGGATATGAAGATAATGCTGATGCGCATCTGAAACGAACTGTCATGGGCAGGGAAGCTGTAGTGGCAATAACAAATGGTAAACTGGATTTTGGTACATGGGAGCAGATATTTTATGGGGAATTCGACGGCAAACGGGATAAACGTGTATTAATCAAAATAATCGGCGAGTAAAAGGATCAGCGGGGATTTCCGGGACACGGGATCCCCGCTATTGTATTCTCAAGCATAAGCTTAGTAAAGGTAATTTCACATGGTTTCTAAGCAGCCTCTATACAGGAAATATAATTCTGGCTATATAAATTGCTAATGTCAGTGTAATTGCACTGAAAATCGTCGATTCCATTACTGCCTGAGAGGCAAAATCTTGACAACTGTCACATTCAACGGCAATTAACGCGGTATTTACCGCAGTGGGAACAGAGTGTGCGATAAACACTGTTTGGGCTACAACACCGGTTAATCCTAGTAGATGTATATAGACAAGTGCAAGTAAAGGGCTAATGATAAGCTTGGTAACAACAGAAAGATGAACATCGATATTTGCAAATTCGAAATTGGTTTTTGCCAGCTGGACCCCCAATGTTATCAAGGCCATGGGAACAAGTCCGTTTTTCAAATATTCCAGGGTAGGCCATAAGGGGGTGGCGGTAAGATCGATTTGCAGACTTTTACAGGTAAGAGCCAGTGGGATTGCATAAATTGAAGGCATTGTCAGAATTTTCGTTAGGGAATCTTTGATACTCATTTTTGCCCTGCCGGCATTAAAGAACCCTAATGTATTGACACTTATATTTTGTAGTACAAGGATCATAATCTGAGCAGTAATAGCCTCATTGAGATAAGGTGTTTTCCCATCAATTACAAAAGGTGTGCTCGTAAAAAGAAGGGTTATCAGAGAGACTCCAATATTGCCGGAGTTATTAAACATGACAGAGTTCTTAAAGGCATTTGTAAGACCCACATTATATTTGCGGATTTTAGCAATCATTCTGGCAACAAGATCATTAGTAATAAGAAGCAGCACTCCGCATAGCAGAACCATAACCATATCCAGTTTTAGTTCTGTTGAATACAAATTTACAAAAATAAAAGCGGGTACAAATAAGTAAAAAAGTAATTTGCTGAAGCTGAATATATGTAAATTGAACTTTTTACTTAAGAGAAAGCCTAAGCCGATCAATGTAAATATCGGTATAATAGTGTGAATGAGTATGTGAAAAAAGATAGACATATGAACTTGTCTCCTACTCTGTTTGATTAGTATTCTCTTTAATGTATTGTCCCACTGTTGATATAGTAAGTCAATATATTCCCCCTGTTCTACCTCGTTTTTGGCAGAGGTTTCGGCTCACAGCAGGCATTCTTCATTGATATTTATCCCATTTCTGTCATTAATTTGTCATATTTATTAAATAGAATAGTCTATAAAAGGGGGCGGGCAAATGAAAAAGGTATTATTTTTTATTCTTGCTTTGGTTATTATGAATGCATATCCGATAGCAAGTGCCGCGGATTCGCAGTATGAGAGACCGGGCCGTGAAGATTGGCAGCGGGAAAAATTAAAACATCAGGAATCTCAGCGAGATAATTCAAGACTGGAAGATTCCCGACGGGAAAATTTCAGACAGGAGAATTATCACCGCGACAGGGTAAGTCACGAGGAATCACCACGTGAAGTGGCAAGACATGAAAGATCACAAGTCGAAGTAATTAGACGAGAAGAATCACCACGCGCAATAGTAAGACATGAGTATAGCCGGCGTGAAGGAGTAAGACAGGAAGCTTTTCGGCGCGGTTATCCCGCATACAATCTGGTGGCTGCGGTGGACCGGCGTGGGTATGACCGCATAGACTATCAACCCGCTATTCCTTATGGCAGGTATGAAACCCGGGAAATTTACCAAAGGGACGATTATTACTATCCGGTAGAACGTGTGCATTATCGTCATGTAGAACGCAGCTTTCCGGTATTTAATCCTTATGGTTGGTATAGTGAATGCGGCCGTGATTTTTGGTATCGCGGTGAACATGTCACGAATGCGGCCGTATTTTATGATGATTCAGATGAGTTTGTCAGTATAGGATTTTGGCAAGATGGATCGTTCGTTATGGTTCGTGATGACGAAACAAATGATGATAATTCCAGTTCCTTCTTTTTGATGTATTCAAATCTTGAGGTACCGGGAGAAGGTAGCGGAGCCTTCGTATTAATATAATAATTGTATTGTATTTATGCTCACAGTTAATGTGAGTTTTTTTTTGTCAAAGCAGTCTGTTACATTTAAAATAGAAATATGAGTAAGCTTACAGGATTAATAGATGATGATGCCTAATTATATTAATGAATAATCAAATCATAAATGTCTAAAATATATCCCAAAATGGATATGGAATTATTGACAACAGTGAAAACTTGTGTCGAAACTTGATAAAATTGGCAGGAAATACTGTTTTGTATGACGAATAAAAAAATAATCCCAATGGAGGAAGAATTGGCCTAGTGGATATACCGGGTATATACGGATTCAACTCAATATATGGTTCAGAAGATGCAAGTACGCGTAACGTAAAGTTAAAATCAATTAGGGTGGTATCGAATTTAATTCCTCCCCGCCGATGTTAATTGCGTCGCCAGGGGATTTTTATTTTGCTGTTGGTGGAGGTCGACATGAAACAGGTATCGAAGCTGGTATTGACTGTGATAGTGTTATTTGGTTTACTAAGCCAAGTATCAATTGGTGCGGCATTTGGCCTGCAGGGAATGGATGTGGAGAATCTTCCTGAGTTAGAAGTGACCAATAGTTCGCGTGGGGGCAAGCTTTTATTTTCAGATAGTCCGGAGATGGTTCCAACAGATGGTATCCTGTACCAGGATAAAGTGGAAGGGAACATTCGTCTCTTTTTTTATCATGTAAATGCGACTAATGAAACTAAAAAATTTGATGTTATTTTAGAAAACAAAAGTCCTAAGACTGCTCATATCACTGTCAATCAGCATAGCGTTTGCGGCCCCGGGTATGGTTGGATGGCTATTGGCAAAGACGCGTTGACTTCATACCTTGCCGGAAGCCAGGCTTATCAGATTAACATCCCTGCAGGGGGGGTTATGCCTCTGTCGGCAAGTATAAGTGAATCGGTAGCTATGCCAAATATGTTGATTAACGGTATATTTGATTTTGTAGCCGACCGTCCGGTAACAGTTAAAGTTGTAATGCTCCCAGTGCTTGAAGATAGTGTGAAGTTTTCCCGGACAGCAAAAGTATTGCCCTCCGACCAGTGTCGCTTGCGTGGTACATTTGAGGGAGCAAACAGGCAGCTTGTTCCTGTTCAGGCTTATGATCCCGAGCATGACGGAGCGGTTGCCCTGACATTGGCTGACAACAAAATAGATCCGTATCTGGAGGGGATTGACGCTACCGATGGGAGTAAGGTCGTTGATTATGGAAACTATGGTGTTGTCTATCAGGTTCTTCTTCCTTCGAAAAGCAGCGGTAAGATTGCTTATTATCTGGTGCCGATGGGCGGGGAATATGCCGGCGCTATTGGTATAAAGCATCGTGATGTGAATTGGAGCCCCCTGCCTACTCCGCAGAATAGGATATATTTTGGTAGCAACAAATCAAGAGATTTCGCATTTCTGGGAACTTATGACAGCGGTGATACACTCTCATTTACGTTTAGTCCGCCAGGTGCATCGAACTTGCCGGTAAGAATAGTTGTTTTACCGCAGTGAGAATTATTTATAATTATCGAAAGGCAAGCTATCCGTTAAAATGGAGCGGAGGTTAAATATTTGGGCAAGCAAGAGGATATTCTAGAAGAGTTTAAACGAGCGCGTATTAATGAGGAAGCCGTAAGTGTGGAAAGAGTGCATTTTTACAAGACAGACAAAAAAGTTGATCCCAAGCAGGAGGAACCTTTTTGGGTTTCCCCTGGAAAGCTGCCTGTATTGGTTTCGGCTCCTCATGCAGTCAGGCACTATCGGCAGAAAAAGATTAAAATGTCTGACCAATTTACAGGATCTATCGTATATCTTTTAAACCAACTGACAGGTTGTCATGCAATTGCAACAACTAAACTTTATGGCGGCGATCCTAATAACGATGATCGTTGTATATATAAAGAAAAAATAGCGGAAATCTGTGCCGAAAAAAAGGTGAAGTTCGTGTTAGATATTCACGGAGCAGCACGTGAACGGGAATTTGATGTAGATCTAGGTACAAATAGCGGAAAAAATCTTTTAGCAAAAACGTGGATGCTGGAAACGCTGGCGCATAATTTTCAGGAGTTTGGGCTAACCAAAATCTCTTATGACTATTTTGCGGCAACGGGCTCCAATACTATTGCCAATTATGTGGCTCGCGAACTGAAGATAGCGGCTGTGCAGGTAGAGATTAACAAACAATACAGGGTGCCGGCACAGAACCCTCAAGGGTTTCATCGTTTACTGGCAGCTTTAGTGGAAAGTATCAAGGAATTGGCACAGAAGGGGAATAAATAATGTAATATTGCTGATATTCTACCTCCTGAAGATGGATATTTACTTAAAATATGCAGGAAATTGTGGTAATAAATGGTATTAATGAAATTAGTACTACAATTAGGAGGAAAAGCAATGAGTGAAAAGTCCTTGATGAGTAATGCCTTTCAAACTTTTATTAATGAGGCCCCGGAACATCAAAGAATATGGATGGAAACTGTTCAGAAGCTGGATTCAGCCAGTAAGCTTGACACAAAAACCGAGGAAATTGCGTATATAGCGGTTTTAGCGGCACTAAGACTTGAAGGCGGACTGCCTTTTCACGTAAAACATGCCAAAATACTAGGGGCGACCAGAGAAGAAATAATTAGTGCCGTCTTAATCGGATTACCAGCGGCGGGGAATGCCGTTATTCAGGCGTTGCCTATTGCCTTGAACGCATTTGATAATGATTGATGATAACGGGCGCTTTTTTGTTGCCTTTGGGGTTCCCGGATCCTTTCATCATTGGGAAATAGATACTGAAATTTGTAGTTTTAAATCAAAAAATATTAATATAATAAAAAATTGTTTACACATTAAGGGTAAGCTGTGGTATACTAAAAAAAATTCAATAAAGTGGATACTGGTCTGACTATATATTGGCAGGTGCAGTTCGAGAGACAAAGAAGTCTGTTCAATAATGTGAACAGACTTTTCTTGTTTTATTGGAATTTTCTTCTTTTTCTTAAACCAACTCTGCATCCAAAATTCGGGAATAGGGTGACTTTTGTATGGGTGAAACTGTGTCTGCTTTACCTGTACCGTAAACTTAAAGAATTTGCTTTAGACTGAAATTATCACTTTGAGAAAATTTCTTAAAATGATAAAATATTAATTATCTGGTATCTGGTATCTGGTAGTGGTTAGTAATGGCATTGTTCTGCCGTCAGCGGAGGCCACCATCCTCAATCTGGGACTGGTGAGCAATCCGGGTATGCTTGAGACAGACAAAATCATTCTGGATATCATGACGTTAAAGGCTAATCCTGCCGGTCAATAAGTTGCATCAGGATGCACGTAGAATCTGGTCATACCTATTCTACTGAGCATACATAAGATTTTATCCAAATTACAAGGAGGTAACCCAATGCACAAACTATTCTCCGCAAAAAGCATGGCCATTATTGCTTTGCTACTGACCCTGATGGTTGTTGTAGGCTGCAGCAGTACGTCAACAGCGCCGAAGGAAATTACCCTCGGTCTCACGGCTCCCATTACCGGAGACTATGCCGAATACGGCAATGTTTTCAAAAATGCCATAGAACTGGCGATTGATAAAGTCAACGCCCAAGGCGGAGTGAACGGGCAAAAGCTGAAATTGGTGGTAGGCGATAGCAAGGCCGACCCCAAAGAAGCAGCCAACATTGCCCAGAAATTTGTTTCAGACTCTAGTATAATTGCTGTAATTGGTGATTTTACAAGTACTGCCGCTTTAGCCGGCGCGCCTATTTATCAAAAGGGCGGCTTGGTAGAGTTTTCCCCTACTTCTTCTCATCCCGACTTCACCAAACAAGGCACTTTCATGTTCCGCAATATTGCAACTCAGGAAGTTGAAGGCGGTGTTGTTGCCGGATATGCGATTAACGACCTGAAAAAGAAACGCATTGCCGTCGT
>JAEYSJ010000341.1 GCA_023434855.1 Bacillota bacterium
GTATTGACATTGGTTGTTGCAGTATTGGCAGGTGCAGTATTGGCAGGTGCAGCCGGCACCGGGGAAGTGATAATTGGCATTGCAGTATTTATTCCTGTATCCATGTTTTCACCTCCTTTCGTCCCATTTATATGTCTAAAGGCTATTATTATTATTTTTGCCTTTAAGCATCTGTTGTGTTAACCGGGCGGAACGTTTAGCGTCAAGTAAAGCGAGGATTTTCGCAACCTGTTCGTCATCCATCTTATTAAGTACTGCCAAAACAGTATCATCATCTAATTGGTTTAGTATAGGAACTGCCTCATCTGGTTTCATTGAACCATACAGACGGGCAAGTTTTGCGATACGTTTAGTTTCCTCCAGTTGCTTTGCCTTCATCAACTTTTCCAGTTCTTTCTCCTTCTCGCCTGGCAATAATTTATTGTCAGGCAAAGCCTGCGAAGCAGCCGGTGTTGCCGGTGCAGGCACCGCATTCCCCGGCTGTGGTGCGGGGTTTTGCGCATCCAGGTCTACTGGTTCAAAATTTGTTGCAGCTTTAGTAAAATATCGTCCAATTATGGGATAATTATAAAGCTTTAATTCATTTGTCAGATTATCCATATTCACCAATTTTAAATATACTCCCAATGCAAAACCAACGCCGGCCAG
The DNA here is from genome assembly GCA_023434855.1 of Bacillota bacterium. Next base: position 649 of record JAEYSJ010000341.1, read on the forward strand.
CATTATCAATACTATACAAACAATCAAAATTTTTAAAATACGGCGCTTAGAAGAAGGTTTTGGTGGAATATCCATATTTTGCGGTTGCGGTGCCGGTTTGACCGCTGGTTTTTTAATTGTATCAGCCATATCAATTCCTACCTTATCTTGAGAATATATATCTGAAGGTGGAAGAAGCAAACACTATCTGGATAATGACAAAACTTTGGCCACATATGCTTTGGTTTCTGCATAGGGCGGAATGCCATTATAGTTTTTTACTGCCTGCGGGCCTGCATTATATGCGGCTACCGCCTTAGATACATCACCGTTAAATGTGTCAAGCATTTGCTTTAAATAACGAACACCACCATCGATATTCTCCCGGGGGTCTGTTATATTACGGACACCAAGTGCGTTTGCCGTGTCTGGCATTAACTGCATTACCCCCACAGCCCCGGCTGGTGAGACAACATCAGGTGATAAATCTGATTCTGTTTTGGCTACCGCCATTACTAAATTTGGATCAACACCATATTTATTTGCAGAAAGATTAAGCATTCTAGTTATGTCATTATCAGTCGATTTTATGGAAGAAGATTGCAGAGCTGATGATGCAGCTGTGTTTGACTGTTCGACATTTGCCAAAACAGCCGGAAAATTTCCAGCAATTGCAGAATGTTGTTTAAACTGGCTTTCAATAGTGGTTATACGCTGTAAAACTCTATTTATACTATTCATATACCACGCTCACCTTTTATTCATATTTGGCTGTATTTTCAAACATACTCTTTTGTATAATTTTGTATTGCAATTTCGTCAAGAATTTTTTGTTCCTCACGCAAAGCGTCTGTCTGATACTGCGCTAAGCGTTTTTCGCGCAGTTTCTCCACTAATTTATAATTTTTTATTGCTTCCCGCAGATTATTGAGACATTCTTTCCGGTATTTTTCAGCTTCCTCAACCCGTTGACTTTGCAGTACAATGTCTCCTTTAAGTTTATCAAAATAATTATGGAATATTTTAATAATCTCGAGAGTGACTTGCGATTGTTGCTGACGATCCCGTAATATGTTCATGTTTTCAGTTAACTGACTCTGCAAAGTAGTCAATAACGTTTGTTCTGCCAATAAATTTTTTAAGGCTTGAGCAAACTTAACCAGCATTTGTTCTTTTTGGATTCTGCGAAACTTCAGAAGCGTTTCTAAACGAAATTGAAAGCGCTGCACAAAGGCACACCTCATGTTCAATTTAAGTTTACATCTGAAAGAAATTTATGAAGCCAGTGTCAGTAACCTATTAATTGTATCGTCCATGGAAGCAAGTTCGTAAACGTCTTGCTGTAAAAATTTCTTAGCTTCGTCGATCATTTGGATTGCATGATCAATATTATTATTTGAGCCCTGAGCATATGCGCCAATATTAATCAGATCTTCCGCTTCCCGATACGTAGCCAATATTGAACGTAATTTTTGGGCTGCCTGGTAATGTTCCTTAGCAGCTATATCTAACATTACCCGGCTAACACTAGGAAGAACATCTATTGCCGGATAATGATTTTGGGCAGCAATACTACGAGAGAGTACGATATGTCCATCTAAAATACTACGCACGGCATCAGCGATAGGTTCATTCATGTCATCACCGTCAACTAACACGGTATAAATTCCGGTGATGGAACCGCATTGGCCGGTACCGGCCCGTTCTAACAGCTTGGGAAGCATCGCAAACACCGATGGAGTAAAACCACGAGTTGCAGGAGGTTCTCCAATTGTAAGGCCTACCTCACGCTGTGCCACAGCAAAACGAGTCACTGAATCCATCATAAGTATAACGTTCAGCCCCTGGTCGCGAAAGTACTCGGCTATGGCAGTAGCTGTCAAAGCGCCTTTGATACGTGACAATGCCGGCTGATCTGAAGTGGCAACAACCACTACTGAACGTTTTAAACCCTCTTCACCTAAATCTCGTTCAATAAACTCTCTTACTTCCCGCCCGCGTTCACCAATTAGTGCAATTACGCTCACATCAGCTTCAGTATTGCGGGCAATCATGCCTAAAAGTGTACTTTTACCCACCCCGCTGCCAGCCATTATACCGATACGTTGTCCACGGCCTAATGTCAGCAAAGCATCGATGGAACGCACTCCTACTGATAATTTTTCTGATATACGCCGGCGTGATAATGGCGGTGGCGGCACGTTATTAAGAGAATATTGTAAATTTGCAGTAAGCGGTTCTTTGCCGTCGATAGGATTGCCTAAACCATCTAAAATTCGTCCTAGTAATTGTCGTCCAACAGTAACCTCCAATGTCCGGTTAGCAGACACTACTTCACACCCCGGACCAATTCCCTGCATCTCACCGATCGGCATTAATAAGACCCGATCATTTCTAAAACCCACCACTTCAGCCGGAATAGCAGGTCCAGCAGCGCAAGGGTAAATATAACATAGTTCACCAAGCTTGACATTTGGGCCAACGGCTTCAATTACCAGACCGACAATTTGCGTAATTTTGCCATTCAATTTCATAGTCTCAGTGCTATTTATTACATTTAGGTATTTATCAGCACTAAATACTTTCATGGCAACACATCCTGCAAAGCCTTTTTCAGTGATTCAAATTGAATATCCAGTCTTGCGTCAACAGTACCATAGGCAGTGTCAATCATACATCCTCCTGAACAGATTGAATGGTCTGCATTAATTGTTAAGGACCGATCTCCACCAAGCAGTATCTGCAAATCACGTTTAGCATGCAATACTATCTCAAAATCTTCAGGATTAACTCTGAGAGTAACTTCTTCTTGATTACGTACTTTTTCTAAAGCAGCTTTTACAATAGGCAAAATTATTACCGGGTTTTCTTCCATTTCCCGCGCCAATACCTTCCTGGCTACGGCCAAAGATATGTCAATAATTTTGCGTTCAGCAGCTAAAATCATCTCTTGAGCTTCCTGCTGCGCTAAAGCTAACATATGCTCAGCTTTTTCGGCAGACTTATCAATTGCTTGGCGCATCTCAGTTAAAGCTGACTGATTACCTTGAGACAGACCATCCTGATAACCTGATTGATGTCCTTCATCATAAGCTTGCTTCTTCAATTGTTCAGCTTGTTGTTCAGCCTCAGCCAAATTCTGAGCAGCAACTGTTTTGCTGTTATCTATTATGGATGCTGCCTCTTTCCTGGCCTGACTTAATATTTCGTCAGATATTCTTTGTGCTGCTAATTTGGCAGCATCCAGGTGTTTGGCAGCTTCCAGGTCTTTGGCAGCCGGAACTTCAGGTTCAATCTTCGGTGGATTGCAGCTAATTATGACCGGTGATTTTTGCAAAGCCGCAAACTTTATTATATTAGACAATTATCTCGTCTCCTTTACCACGTGAGACAACAATCTCACCTGACTCTTCGAGACGGCGGATTACATTAACAATTTTTTGCTGAGCTTCCTCAACATCCCTGATACGTACAGGTCCCATATATTCAATTTCTTCCTTCAGCATTTCTGAAGCCCGTTTAGACATATTCTTATAGATTTTATCAGCCACTTCGCTGGAAGAAGCTTTAAGAGCCAAAGCTAAATCTTTGGAGTCAATTTCCCGTAATACCTGTTGCAGCGACCGGTCATCCAAAAGAACGATATCTTCAAAGACAAACATACGCCTTTTAATCTCTTCAGCTAATTCAGGATTTTGCACCTCAAGGTTTTCAATAATCGTACGTTCAGTAGTCCGGTCAACTCTATTAAGCACTTCAACAATAGAATCAACACCGCCGGCAGCAGTAAAGTCCTGGGTAATTAAAGAGGACAGTTTACGTTCCAAAATACGCTCGACGTCTTTAAGAACATCAGGTGAAGTACGGTCCATGGTCGCAATGCGTTTGGCCACATCCACCTGCCTATCAGGAGATAATGCTGATAAAATAGCGGCAGATTGGTCAGGAAGTAAATAGGCCATAATTAAAGCGATTGTTTGCGGGTGCTCATTCTGGATAAAGTTTAGCAGCTGACTAGGATCAGTTTTACGTGCAAAATCAAATGGCCTAATCTGTAAACTGGATGTAAGTCTATTAATAATCGAAATAGCTTTGTCAGACCCTAAAGCTTTCTCCAATACCTCTTTTGCATAATCAAGTCCGCCTGTAGAGATGTATTCTTTGGCTAAAGCCATTTGGTGAAATTCAGCAAAAACCTTTTCTTTCTGTTCTTGTGAAACTTTACGTTGGCTGGCGATTTCCAGGGTGAGTTTTTCAATTTCATCTTCGCGTAAATGTTTAAATATTTGTGCTGAAATATCGGGTCCGAGGGAAATTAATAATATAGCTGCTTTTTGCTTATTGGATAATTCATTTGATTGATACAAATTCTCACCCCCGAATTACTCTTCGGCTAACCATATTTTAAGCAGTTGGGCAATATCATCAGGTTTAGATTTAGCCATTTTCTCGATTGCTTCACGCTGATCATCATGTTCTCTTTCCTGTTGCAACACTTCTTCAGGTTCTTCGACAGCAGCTTCCTGATCATACCCCATCATTTTTAATGCTTCCAATTCTTCTTTGCGCTGCTGTTTGCGACGATAGTACATATAAACCGCATATAATGTTGCAAAAATAGCCAATGCTGCTAAACCAATTTTAGCCCAAAATGCTAAGGCTTGCTGTTTCTCGTATTCCTGTTCTTCTTGGCGTTGTTTATCTGCCAATTCAGTATTGAAGGATATACCTTCAACTGAAATAGTGTCTCCCCGGGCCGGATTAATCCCGATGGCCGAAGCCACTGTTCTCGCAATACTATCTTGCTGTGCTTTATTAAAATTAGCATCAACCAGCACAGCCACTGTCAGACGTTTGATCGATCCCGGAGACGCTACGACTTTTTCTTTTGTTTCATTAATCTCATAATTACGAATGGATTCCTTTTTCTCATAATTTGATTGTGTATTGTTGGTAGTTACATACCCCGGAATATTAGATGTAGTTCCCGGAACCCCTCCAGGTGATACAGGAGAAGTCCCCTTATAAGCTTCACTAACATCCTGCGAACTCCTGATAATTCCTTTATCATCAACAACTGGCTCATATATTTGACGATCAACGGTATGCTGGTCAAAAGTCAATTCAACATTTACCCGGGCGGCAGCTTTACCAGGTCCTAATACTTGCTCCAGTAATGACTGAAGATTTTTCTGCAAATCATCCTGTACCTTCTTAGTCATATCAAGTTGGGTCATAGCCACCGGACCAACCTGGCTAGGATTATCATTCTGATCATCATTAAGTACTCGGGCAAAACTATCTACCACAGTAATATTTTCTGGTTTTAATCCTTGAATACTATGGGCTACCAAATTAACAATTCCTTTAACCTGTTCATGTGATAATTGAGATCCCTGACGCAGCTTTATCATTATTGATGCAGTTGCCGGTTTCTCATTTTTTTTGTATATACTGTCCTCCTGCAAAACGATGTGTACTCTGGCCTTTTCCACTTCAGCCATTTGTTCAATGGTACGTGCTAATTCACCTTGTAAAGCCTGAAGGAGATTCACCTTGTTTTGAAATTCAGTCACCCCGAACTTATTTTGATCAAAAATTTCAAAACCCTTATTCCCCCGCGGCAATCCTTGACTAGCTAATTCCAAGCGAACACGGTGCACATCTTTAGCAGAAACCAATATAGCCGTACCGTTTGAACTTTCATGAGGCTCAAAATTAACTTTCATTTCTTTTAGCTTTGCAGCAACTTCACCTGCGTCTTTGGCTTCCATGTTGGTAAATAAAGGCACAAGGTCCGGACGGCTTCCCCACCAGTAACTCCAGACCATAATGGCAATAAATATAAGTGCAGCGGAGGCAAGTATAATGTACCTTTCTTTTTTACCCATGTTTTGCCATAAGCGCAGAGACTGTTCTTTCCAGTCGGCCATTGTCTCCACCCTTTCAAGTAACAGAAAATATTAGTTTGGTTTATTATTACATTTGCATCCGCATAACTTCTTGATATGCTTCAACAACCTTGTTTCGAACTTGCATCGTTAATTGTAATGCGATACTGGCTTTTTCAGTCGCGACAACCACTTGGGAAATATCATCAACTTTGCCTGCTGCTAGATTAACGGATGCCTGTTTGGCATCATTTTGAAGTTTATTGACATTATCAAGTGCTTCAGATAGAAACTGTCCGAAAGATTTATCGCTATCCGTAACCTGAGAAGTGTTTTCGCTGGTAATCCGGGAACCTACAGGCATTAATTTTATTGATTCAACACGCATTTAGACATCCTCCTACTTTCCAATATCAAGTGCTTTAAGCGCCATACTTTTGGCGGAATTTACGGCTGTGACATTTGCTTCATAAGCTCTTGTAGCAGTGATCATATCAACCATTTCAGATACAATGTTAATATTCGGCATATCAACGTAGCCGTCTTTATTTGCATCAGGATGATTTGGGTCATATACTTTGCGAGTGGGAGAATTATCTTTTGTAATACCAACCACTTTTACACCACTGCCGGCAGAAGCAATTTGTCCGGATAACATCTGTTCAAAAGAAAGTTGGTCTGAACGCGGCTCAAAAACAACCAGTTGGCGCCGGTAAGGACCACCTTCGGAAGTACGTGTAGTATTCGCATTAGCAATATTATTAGAAATAACATCCAGTCTTAGCCGTTCGGCCGTCAAGCCCGACGCTGCCGCGTCAATAGCGCCAAACATACCCATTACTATTTCCCTCCACTAATTACTGACTTGAGATTAGAGAAATATTTACTTAACTGCTGAGCTACGGCATTATAATAAATATTATTTTTTGCCATCTCAGCCATTTCAATATCAATATCGACATTATTGTCATCTGTACGCAGGGAAGTATTAGTGATTGTATTCATTATTGGTGAAACATCGTTAATATCTTGCGGAATA
>JAEYSJ010000342.1 GCA_023434855.1 Bacillota bacterium
TAAGATGAGGTCTCTCATAGCATAAGCTAGTAAGGAACCTTGAAGATGACAAGGTAGATAGGCCAGGTGTGTAAGTGGCGTAATCCATTAAGCTGACTGGTACTAATATTCCGAGGACTTGACTTAAAAGCGGACGAAAAAACCAATTAATGCGCAACTTTCTTCTGTGAAGTTTTCAGGGAATATACTCTAGTAGATATTCACCTGAACTAAATATCCAGTGACGATAGCTGTGGGGTTCCACCTGTTCCCATCCCGAACACAGTAGTTAAGCCCACAAACGTTGAAAGTACTTGGCTGGAAACGGCCTGGGAGGCTAAATAGTTGCTGGTTTATACAAAACACTCACTTCAGTGAGTGTTTTTGTTTTATCTAAATAGTGCCACTAGACAGGAGCCCGCCGAGAGTGCTCCAGATGCGAGGCGGAACGAGAACGTGACCGGAATCGTACTGGAAGTCCGCACAGTGAAGAGAGGCATCTGCTGAGACGGAGGAAAACCTCTTTAGAGGTATACTTACTACGAGAGCGCACGGTTGGAGGAAGCGCTCGCAGTGACAACGAAGCAGATGGGGTGCTATCGGCGGGCTCCTTGTAGTTAAGCCCTTAAACGCCGCAGTACTTGGTTGGAAACGGCCTGGAAGGATAGGTAGTTGCCGGTTGATGAAAGCACTCACTTAAGTGGGTGCTTTTTTAATTGTCATTGCGAGACTTCCATGCTGCAAAGCCGCACTATCAAATGTATGAAAGTTCCAGAGATTGCTTCACTCCGCTATGCGCAGCCGCACATTGAAATGGAATAATTGTCAGCAATTGCTATGAACAAAAAGTCAAACCTACGATCCCAGAACGCGCAATGACATCTAGGTCTGTCATCGCGACGTTCTGAATTCACCGTTGAATCAATCGTCCCATAAATAGTGCAATAATTTTCGCCGTTTCATTGTACGGGGAGTCATAGCCGACGTGGCGATCCCGTGCTTTAAGGCAGTAGACTATCAGGGTAGGGAGGTACGATGAAGCAATCCCCCGACTATTACCGAAAGGCTAGGCGATTGCTTCGCTCCACATGTGTTACGTTCGCAATGACATATTAGGCGGTATTTTTATATGGAAATACCGCCCAAATGGAGACCTTCAAGAGTGCTTCGATGACGTTCTGAGATCGATTTGCTAACACAGGCTGATTGGTCACAAGTGGTAATTGCGCTAATTGTACGGACGAGCGACGAGTATGTAGTATTAGAAAGGACTTTGGGAGCAATGTGTAGTATATCTGAAGATAGAGACGCAAAAGTATTTATAATAGGATATTCTGAGAAACCCACAATAATATTGTAGATATTAATAGGAGAGAAAGAAAATGAGCACGAATATCAAGCTGTTGGTTGAAAAGCAGTATGAAGAGGTTGTTGCTCTGCGACGGTACTTTCATACATATCCCGAAGTAAGCGGTCAGGAGTGTAATACACAGCGAAAAATCCTGGAGGAACTGGTCGCTTTGGGATTAAATCCGCATAAGGCTGCCGGAACTGGAGTGGTGGCGGAAATTAAAGGGGGTTATCCTGGTAAAACGGTAGCGCTCCGGGCCGATATGGATGCATTATTATTGCAGGACGAATGTGCGCAGCCATACCGCTCTCAGAATATCGGTGTATGCCATGCTTGCGGTCATGATGGTCATATAGCAATGCTATTAGGAGCTGCGAAAGTGTTATATGCTCTGAGGAAGCACCTGTCCGGCAATGTTCGGTTGTTGTTTCAACCCAGTGAAGAGACTTTTACAGGCGGGGCATGTGATCTGATTGCCGAAGGGGAGTTAGCGGGCGTGGAGACAATTGTCGGGGCTCATTTATGGCAATCGCTTCCATTCGGTAAAATTGGCATATCCTACGGCAGGATGATGGCTGCACCTGATGAATTTTCTATTACAATTCAAGGGCACGGCGGGCATGCTTCAATGCCGCAACAAACGGTTGATCCAATTATGACTGGCGTTGAAGTTGTACAGGCACTTAATACCATTATCTGTCGCAACATTGACCCATTGGAGCCCGCCTTATTGTCAATCGGTTGCTTTAAAGCGGGAGAGGTATATAACATTATTCCGGATACGGCAGTTATTAAAGGAACAGTGCGCTCTTTTGAAGAACAGGTTCGGCAACAGATTTTTTACAACATTGAGCGTAAGGTCCAGGGAATATGTGCTGCTGCTGGCGCCGAGTACAACATCATTAAAAAAATCGGTTACGGGCCGGTAATTAATGATCCGGCGGTGACGGCTGTAGTTGCCCAGGCGGGCTGTGCTACACTAGGTGAGGATTGTCTGCTGGAAATTAAGCCAGTCATGGGCGGCGAAGATTTTTCCTGCTATCAGGAGAAAATTCCTGGTGCCTTTTTCTTTGTAGGTATCGGCGATACGGACAAGGGAATCTATCCTAACCACCATCCCAAATTTGATATGAATGAACAGGCCCTGGCATATGGAATGGAAGTAATGGTTCGTGCTGCAATTAATATTTTGGAAGGTTTCGCAACAAGCAGTAAATAAAATTGCAAAAATGTTTGCACCACCGGATTTTACCGGTGGTGTATTTTTTTTCTTAATTCTTCGCTGTTTGAAAACGGAACGTTTTTCTTAGCCATTTATCATATGTACATGCTATTTCTCATATATGTTATTGTTGGCAATTCATAGGAGAAGAAGGGATGAGCGTGTGCTTGTTGAGGAAGGCGGTTTGTGTCGTTATATCGTTTCTGACTATAATGGTAACTGTTCAAGCACAGGCGCAGCCAGGCGCAGATTTGACACGTTTAGTGGTAAACCTGCCAAGCCGGACAATTGATCTGTATGTGAATAACATGGTGGTGAAAGAGTATCCTGTCGCTATTGGCAAGCCTTCCACGCCAACGCCGCTAGGTGACTTTAATATTATTGACAAGGAAATAGATCCTTGGTGGTTTCCGCCCGGACGGGGATATTCCGTTCCTTCAGGTCCAGCCAATCCCCTGGGTTACAGATGGATGGGATTCTCCGGCAATTATGGCATTCATGGTACCAATGCCCCTTGGTCTATTGGTTTGGCTGTATCTAATGGCTGTATTCGTATGTATGAAGAAGATGTGGAAGAATTATTTGCACTCGTGCCTGATAACACACCACTAAGCATTACTTATGAAAGGATAAAGGTACAAATAAACAGTCAAGGCGATGCATCAATTGGTATATATCCTGATATTTACGGCTATAAGGGGATAAGCCTGCAGGAGATAAAAGCCAAACTGACTGCGTTAGGATTGGGTGGTTTTCTTAGTGATGAGTATTTACAGCAGTTGATGAGAAATAAAACCGGCCGCCAGGTTGTTTTTGCCAAACTGCATAGTATTAAAGTAAATGATAAATTACTAGCCGAGCAAGTGGTGTCTGTAGATAGTGTAATGTATGTGCCTATACAGGCAGTGGCAGCTGAACTGGGCGCTATCGTTAGCTGGGATGAAAAAAGTCACCAAGTGCATTGGAAAAAACAAGCCGTTCCAGGGGTGATAAAGGATGGAATTATATATGTTAGCCCTCAGGATTTGCAGGGGTTATTTGGGGGAAAGCAAAAGTGGGATGAGAAACAGAACTGCTTAATAATGAAAACCCCCGCTATTTTATTTGAAGGAAAAGAAACCGTCAACAGTGTCCATGTGGCGAATGGCAGTCAGGTCGTGCCGGCGTTGGCGCTAGCCCAAATTCTTCAGCAAAAAGTGACCTGGGATAAAAAACGTCAGGAACTCAGGTCCGGCTGCAAAAAAATACCTGTACAGGTAATTGATGACGAGCCTTATATTAATGTACAAAATATTCGCGAATATTTTAATGCTGCTGTCTTATGGAATGATGAGGAACAGGTCCTGCAGTTGACCTATCCGGCTAACGCCTATGATTATTCAATGTATATTGACCAGATGGCCGACTTTGTTGATTAATTGGTTCTCTTACTTTTTGGCGTGGGTATAGCCGTCATCAAGCAGGAAATTACATAGAACTTAGCGAATGTTAGTGCAGTTATAGAACGTAAAACTGCAAAATTCTACAAAAAGGGGCTTGCATTAATGAGAAAACAAGCTACGCATTTCTTACTGGCAATATGCATAATACTAACCGGCAACCTATTCTTTGCTACTGGACTTGCTGCGGAAAAAGAACAGTCAGATGTCAGGGAAAGCAGAATGATTATTGTAAAAAATAAAGCCGGAGATATTAAAACAGGGACGCTGGCCTTTGTCAGCCGTTCAGAGATCCTCGTGCCGGTTGATGTAGTGAAAAAGTATCTGAATAACGATATTATGTTTGATAATGAAGACAAAAGAGTATATGTGGATATCGATAAACCGGATTTCAAACTGGAAACAGCAGAACTTGACGAGCTGCTGCAGGATGGTGTATTGCTGAATTTTCTTACTACATGCATTAATGGAACTTATTACATAAATATGAAAAACATTGAGAAAATCTTTAATGTCAAAATGCAGATCGATGCCAAGGCCCTCACGATGGACCAGGTGGGCAAACCCACTATGGATACCCGGGGCAAACGACTGAACAAGGTACGGGAAAAGTGGGTGCCGGCCGGCAAGATAAACCTGGTATGGGATTGCATTCAGGATTCTTCGCCTGACTTGGCCAAAGAAGACACTGTTGAAGGTTTACAGGTAATTTCTCCTACCTGGTTTTCTATTGGTAACTCAGATGGGTTAGTTTTTAGCAAGGCTGACAGTAAATATGTCGATGATGCTCACCGTAAGGGATATAAGGTGTGGGCGCTTGTTAACAACAGTTTTAACAAGGATTTAACACGTGGTTTCTTAATTAATGAGGATGCACAGGATAAGGCAATCAGGCAACTGTTGGTGTATTCGTCAGCGTATAATCTGGATGGTATAAATATTGATTTTGAAAACATTTATGATGAAGACAGGGACCGGTTGACCGCCTTTGTCGGCCGTCTTGCCTGCGCGCTGAAACAGCAGAATATTATTGTGTCTATGGACGTAACAGTGCCCAGCAATGTATCTTTTTGGTCAAAGTGTTATGACCGGGCCAAGCTGGCCGAATTACTGGATTATGTTATGGTCATGACCTATGACGAACATTGGTCGAAAAGCCCGGAAAGCGGTTCAGTCGCCTCATTTGGCTGGGTAAAATCAGGTCTGGAGAAGACGTTGGCCAAAGTCCCCAGAGAAAAATTGCTGCTTGGTCTGCCTTTTTATACCCGGGAATGGGAAGAAACAGCAACAGAGTACGGAACTGTCAGGGTAAAAGCCAAAACTATGTCCATGGCGGCGATTGAAGAGACTGTGCGGCAGAATAATCTTGATGTTACTTGGCTGGAAGACAAGGGACAATATTATACAGAATATACTGTCGGTGATAAGCGGTACCGCATCTGGATTGAGGATGAAAGATCTATTGCCCTTAAAGCCGGCCTGGTAGATAAGTATAACCTTGCCGGTACGGCTGCCTGGCGCAAGGGATTCGAGAGAAAAGAAATATGGAGTATCTTAAATACTGTGTTGCAAAACAAGGCCAGCGAGGATAGTTTAAATGCGAAGGCTGCCTGGGCAAATTAGGATGATCATTAGGAAGGCCGACTGAGAGGAGTCTCTTCCATGAGTTATGTAACTAACTTGAAATGTATCAGTTGCGGTGAGGAATATCTGCCGGCAGATATAGAATACTATTGCCCCAAGTGCGGTTATCAGGAGGGCATTCTGGATGTTCAATATGATTATCAGGCGGTAGAAAAAGAGTTTAATCCTTTAAGCATGGCGAACCGGCAAGAACGTTCAATGTGGCGTTATTTGCCGCTTTTACCAGTAGATGAGCCTAACTACATCCAACATCTGCAGGTAGGCTGGACTCCACTCTATAACGCACCGCGGCTGGCTGAGGAGTTGGGAGTAGCTGAGTGTTGGATAAAGGATGAGGGACGTAATCCTACCGCTTCCTTTAAGGATCGTGCCAGCGCAATTGGCGTAATAAAGTCCCTCGAAAAGAAAGCGACACGCATTACTTGTGCCTCAACCGGCAATGCCGCTTCGTCACTGGCGGGTTTCGCCGCCGCTGCAGGTCTGCCGGCAACCATTTTTGTACCTGCGCGGGCGCCGGAAGCCAAAGTTGCCCAGCTTTTAATATATGGCGCACAGGTATTTTCAGTTCAGGGAACTTATGATCAGGCATGGGAACTGTGCATGCAGGCTAGCCGGAGATTTGGCTGGTATAATCGCAACTGTGCCATAAATTCTTATTTAATTGAAGGCAAGAAAACTGTTTCCCTGGAACTAGCCGAACAGCTGATGGCCATAGCGCCAGACCGTTTTCCGGACTGGGTGGCAGTATCCGTAGGCGACGGTTGTACTGTCGCCGGAGTGTGGAAAGGCATGAAGGAAATGCATCACTTAGGCTTTATCCCACGACTGCCCAAAGTGCTGGGGGTGCAGGCTAAGGGTTGTCAGCCCTTCTTAACTGCATGGCAGCAAAATAAACCATTAAAACCGGTGGAAGCCATAACATTGGCAGACTCAATTGCAGTTGGACATCCCCGTAATTTTCACAAGGGGCTGCAGGCGGTAAGCGAGTCAGGCGGGGCATTTATTGCGGTTGCTGATGATGATATATTGGCCGCAATGACTACTTTGGCCCGCAAAGCAGCAGTGTTTGGTGAACCGGCGGGCGTAACCGGCTTGGCAGGGGTAAAACAGGCGGTTGCCGCTGGCATTATTGAGCCTTCGGCCAGCGTGGCTGTCATTGTAACCGGGAATGGCTTGAAGGATATTCAAAGCGCGATTAAAGCTGCAGGTTCGCCTGTGCCGGTTGAGCCGAACATTACGGCTGTAACGGAGCATGTTATCAAAGACAATTTTGCAGTCAAGTGAATTAAGAATAATAGACAGAAAAGCGCGAAAGAGTATTCCTAAAAAACGCTATAAAAATAAAATTATTGACAAAATATATTATAATGTGACCAGGAATGGTATTGTATCTTATATAAATACGTGATAAAATTATCGTATTAAGTGAAAATCATGATAATTTTTTCCCGAATTCGGATGTTTTACCTGAAGAGAATTTTATTAGTATTGTCGGCAAGTGCCGGTAATTGCAGCGGTCAGCGAAAGACAACTTGTTTTTTCCCAGTTGTTAATGATTTTTTTCACAATTGCTTGAAAATTACAAAAAGAATAATTGATTTAAATTTATTTTCTATTAAGTTTCGACAAAACTCGCACGATAATATTAATAATTATCCATTAGGGATGCGATGGGCGGTGACAGATATGGCTCACAGAGAAACAAAGCATGAAAAAGATGTGTTATGGATGGGCAGCAGTGTTGAATATATTCAATTGCTAGCTTGCTGGGCAGGTATCGTTTTTGCTTTATATGTGGGTGTCAATGCCATTGTGATGCAGCCTGATTTATGGCTGCTGTCAGTAGGATTGTCTGTAGCCTACGCCTGGTACAATTTTGCGCTATACCGTTACCGGGTATCGCCAACTCCGCTGGAACTAATAGTAAACCTCAGTATTTGCGGCGGTCTTACTTTTGCAGGAGCGGAATATAGCAGCATCCTATATCAAATGCTGTTGATCCGCATGTTGTTCAGGGTAAACAGAAAACGGGCGAAGATTGTTGGGGTAGGTATTACATTAGTATATTTGCTAACAGATTTTTTTACTGCCCCCCATATCGATATCAAGTATTTAATGCACATGATATTTAACCTGATAGGTTTTGCCGTATTGACAGTCGGTACTGCTTATTTGCATTTTATAATGGCAAAACGGACAAATGACGAACGGCAGATGGAAGAATTAATTGAACGCAGCAATCGTAATTACTATATGGCGTTCACTGACGGCCTTACCGGTCTGTATAACTACCGGGCATATAAGGAAAAAGTAAAAGGTGTTTCCCAATATGTATTATTAGTAATAGACTTGGATCATTTTAAAAAGCTAAATGATACCTATGGACATTTATTTGGTAATAAGGTACTTGTAAACATCGCCAATATTATTGAGCGGGGCGTCCGGGAAGGGGATTTGGCTTTTCGGTATGGCGGTGAGGAATTTGTAGTCGTACTGCCTGATGCTTCAGCCCAAATCGGACATAAAATTGCCGAACGTCTGCGTAGGCAAATCGAGGAAAATGACTTTTATTGCGGCTCTACCAAAGTGCCAATCACTGTCAGCATTGGCGTGGCCGTAAAAAGACCGGAAGCCGGCAATCAGACAGTATTTGATCAGGCCGATCGGGCGCTGTACAGCGCCAAACAGCGCGGCCGCAATAATGTGCAGGCTTTTAGAGATGTCTACAGCAACTGTGTATAAATAAAGGCCATCCCGGGTTGTATCGGGATGGCCTTTATTTATACCTATTTTGTATTGACAACTGTGTCAACCGCATCGCCGTTTTTTACCGGTGAGATATACTCGGCAGGCTGGCCGTTAAGCAGGATAGTAACAGTACTGTTTGGCGGCAGTAATTTAGTATCAAAACCGGCTGCCAGGAGCACATCGCTGATAATGGGCTGCAACGGTTCATTGCAGGAAAATTCAATAGTACTGCCGTTGATTGCAACGTCTTCCGCATGGGCGATTTTCCCATTCTGGGTTATGGCATAACGATGGAGGGGAATAGTACATTGCGCTCCATTAAATTTCACAGTCACGACATTATCCGCTGATTCTGTCAATCCAAGCAGTTCGCCAAGGTTTGGCTCGGAAGAAGGTTTGATTACGATGTCATCATGGGGCCGGAGAGGTAGCGATGGTTTAGCAGCAATCTCTTTACCGTTGCGGAGAAGTATGTACTTTGCTCTTACAGTGTACATACGTTGCTGGCCATTAATGGTATAGGCATAGTCAACTGCCGTGGTATGATTTTTAGCCACTGACAACACCTCAGCCAATGTCTCCGGCAAATAACATATCACCTGGTCGCCGTCAGCCAGTTTGGCATCCGGGGCTGACGGCTTGCCATTTATGGTAAGCAAAGGCGGTATTTCGGATGAGGTGCCATTAATGGTAATAGGTAATGGCGGCGGAATATCAACAACTTCCCGGAGGACAGCACTGGGAGTGAGGCCATTGGTGCCTTTAATGACGGTAAGAATGTCATTGTCATTTAGCTGATCACTCAATTTGGCGCTGGCACCGTTAAGTTCTATGAGACCGGGTTTTCCATGAGTGCCGGGAATGAAGCGGGTCTGGCCATTAATGGTAATGGTTAAAGCCAGTCCCGGGCGACCGTGCAAACTACGGATATCAATACCGGCTACCAGCAGGGCATCGGCTACTGTTAGGCTTCCTAAGTTAAAAATACGTATTGGCTGATCGTTGAGGGTGATATTAATAAAATTAAGGGCACGGCTGTTAGCCAATTTTAAAATGCCGAGAGGGGTGACTGCGTCGGGGGTGTTTAGGCTGGCAGGAACATCAATCAGACCGTCAACTGTTTCCGGCCGGCGGATAGCTACTCTGGCGGCTGGCACATCCAATGCCTGGGCTAGGGCTTCCGGCAGCAATGGAGTCAGCGAGCCGCCGCCAACCAAAAGTACCGCCTGAGGAGGAGTAGTGTTCAGTTCCAGAATCTGAGAGGCAATAGCCTGGGCAAGTTCAGCCACATTTGGGGATATGGCAGTCAGAATTTCCTTTGGGGCAATTTTATAGCTGGAGCCTAATACATCAGTGTATTCTATTTTTTTATTTTTGCCGCCAAGTTGCCGTTTTAATGTTTCGGCAACATTAAAATCCAGGAGATATTTTTGCGAAATGGCTTCGGTGATTTCGTCCCCCGCGCAGGGAACCATGCCATAGCCGATAACTGTACCATCGCGGGTAATGGCTACGTCAGAGGTGCCTGCGCCTACATCCACCAGAGTCAGGTTGAGATGCCGCATGGTCGGGGGAATGAGAACATTGATAGCGGCAATTGGCTCTAAAGTGATGGTGGACATCTCCAGGCCAACAACACTTAAAGCTGACTGCAGGGAATCAATTACTTGCCGGGGTAAGAAGGTGGCGATCACATCTACGTTGGCAGTTTTGCCCCTTTGACCTATCAGGCTCTTTAGTTGTGTCCCGTCAAGGGCAAAACCAATTACGCTGTATCCTACACAATAATAGCTCGTAGGATCAGCAACAGTATTGGATGTAGCCAGTTGGTGCTGGGCGACTTGAATGGCGGCAAGCTCAAGAGACTGCTCATCATCGGCTGACAGAATGCCGCGGCCGGAAGCCTCAATTTCGGCATTGGCCCTTATTGTATACAATGCCCTGCCCGCCGCAGCAACCGATACTTTATGCAGGGGACCACAGCGTTCTTCCAGACGGCTCTTTACTGCGGCAATTATGTTAGCTACTTCCGGCACATCATGAATCTGACCATCCAGCATGGCCCGGGTGTGATGTTCTAAGCGTTCTACTGCCAGCAATTTAATGTTAGTATCTGTTTGTTCGCCGACCAGGCCCACGACACTGCGTGTACCAATATCCAGAGCAAACAGCAGCTTTTTATCCATTGCGTTCACCTCTGCTCTAAAAAGAGATAATTAGTTATTAATTCGAGTTAAATAGACAATTTCCTTTTTTGCGGCAAGCTCGGTATAGATAGATCAATAAATTTTAGTATATTTACGTATAACTATTTGATACAATATAATAAGGTTCAAATTGGCATATAGTGGTATTAAACCAAAGGAGCACTATTACTGTGTCATCAATACATGTTATAGTGGACAGCACAGCGCAGATACCGGAAGAAATGCTGGCTGCCCATGCTAATCTGCATATTGTCCCTCTCAAAGTTATTATCGGTGATGACGAGTGGGAGGAAGACAAAATATCAGCTGCCAGGTTGTTTAGTCTGGTGCAGGAAAGAGGTATCCACCCCAGGACTTCCCAGCCTGCCGTCGGAGATTTTATCAAAGTAATTGCACCGTTGGCGGAAGCAGGTGTTCAGGTAATTATTATTACCATTTCCGGCGGTCTTAGCGGCACAGCCCAAGGGGCTAGGACAGCAGCACAAATGATAGGCGGTAAAAATATCTATGTGGTTGACTCAGGCACCACGGCAATGGGTATGGTTGATATGGCCCGTATCGCCCTTACGATGGCAGGCGAGGGAAAAAGTGCGGTAGAAATTGCCGCGTACTTGGCGGCAATGGTTAAAGTTACTCACACCGTCTTTATGCCTGATACCCTCACTTACCTTTATAAAGGAGGACGTATTGGCGGTGCGGCGGCTTTAGTGGGAAATGTCCTGCAAATAAAACCATTGCTCTACTTAGTTGACGGCAAAGTGGCTGTGCTTGATAAGGTACGTACCCGGGCGCGCGCGTTAGCACGTATGGTGGATGAAGTAAGTAAATACCGTAATATTGAGTATATCGGTCTGGGATACATAGAGGAGCCGGAACAGGCAATGCAGCTGAAGGAAGAACTGCAAAAATTGTATCCTTACCTGTCAATAACACTTAGCAGGCTGGGTGCAGTACTGGGTGCTCATTTGGGACCAGGGCTGATTGGCCTGATTTTTCGGGAGAAGATTTCTGACGGTACTTTTTAAAAGAGTGTGTTTAAAAAAACACGCAAGGGGGGGTTTCATGCATTCACCCGCTGAAGTAATCACCGGCAGCGATTTTCGGCACATGATTATTGGGGCGTATCAAGCTTTTCTGTGCGAGCATGAACATATTAACAGTTTAAATGTATTTCCTGTACCGGACGGAGATACCGGTACTAACATGCTGCTGACCTTACGGGCGGTGTCCCGGACGCTATCTGAAGCTCCTGATGACGGAATCGGATCATTAAGTCAACGGGCGGCAGACAGCGCCATCATGGGCGCAAGAGGCAATTCCGGTGTAATTTTATCGCAAATTTTCCGGGGCATTGCCCGGGGATTGGCTGGTAAAGAACAAGCCACTTCCGCCGAAGTAGGCAAGGCGTTTCAATATGGTGTGCTATACGCTTACCGGGCAGTATCCCGACCGGTGGAAGGCACGATTCTTACTGTAGCTAAGGGCATAGCCAAGGGGGCTCACCGGGCGGTACGGGAAAGATTGCCTTTTGCTGATATAGTCAGTCAGGCGATTGCCGCCGGAGAACAGGAACTGGCCCGCACACCTGACTTGCTGCCGGCGCTTAAAGCCGCTGGCGTAGTTGACGCCGGCGGCAAGGGATTAATCGTATTCCTGGCCGGCTGCCTGGAGGGCCTGGGCGGGGCTTATTCCGGTCCTGAAGCCGATTTTAGCCAACAATTGACTATTCCTGCCGCTGGGGCTGGATCGGACATAGCTCATCCGTACTGTACGGAATTTATTATTAAAAACTGCCGTATCAATATTGCCGAAGCCAGACAAATTTTATTGTCTATGGGTGATTCTCTGGTACTCGCTGAGGGCGCCGGCATTTTGAAAATTCATATCCATACCGCTCATCCCGGTATGGTATTGGAGTCGGCGATTACCTGGGGAACGCTGCATGACATCAAGATTGAGAATATGGCTGACCAGCATAGCAG
>JAEYSJ010000345.1 GCA_023434855.1 Bacillota bacterium
GTTCACCCTCGTTAAGTCCGGATAGTATTTCAATGTCTTGGTCGCCTCTCAGTCCTATCTGCACGGGGCGCTCCTCAATTTTATTCTGCTGATTAATTACAAATACGGAATATTTTCCATTCTTTTCAGTGACAACGTCCTTGGGAACAGCCAAAGTGTTTGGTTTGAGGACGGTATCAATGACAGTTCTGGCAAACATGCTGCCTCTGACGGCAGGATCAGGGTTTGTCAAAGCGATACGCAGTGAGAAAGATTGACTGGTAGAATCGTTAGTCGGACTTATGTAGATGATTTTGCCAGGAAAAGTTTTACCCAAAGATTCTATGCCGACATTAACATCCATACCAAGGGCCAATGCCCCTAAATCCTGCTCCGATACCTGACAATCCACATATAATTTACTGTTGTCCACGATGCTTAACAGCTTTTGCCCTGCCTGTACCAGAGATCCTACCTCAACCTGACGGTAGCCGACAACTCCTGACCGTGGAGCGCTTAATACCAAGTCATCCCGTTGTTTTTCGACGGCATTAACGCCGCGCTGCGCTTTTAATGCTGCGGCGCGGGCGGATTCAACCGATGCCGGCACCGAATTTGAATTTATTTGATTGGCGAGAATATCCAATGCCGCCTTGGCATCGATCATTGCCTGCTCGGTAGTATCCAGTTGCTCCCTTGATACACCTCCGATATTGTAGAGCGTTTTATACCGTTCATAGTTGGTTAACGCTTGCCGGTAATCGGCTCTGGCTTTATCCAGATTCGCTTTATAAGTCACCTCATTAGCCACTGCATCAGCCGCTGCCTGCTGATAGGCAGCCTGATTCTGCATAATGGATATGTCGGCATCACCTGTATCCTGCACTACCAGAACCTGACCGGCAGACACCTGTTGCCCCAGATCAACATTTACAGCAATAATTCTTCCCTGATACTTGGCGGCAATATCCACTTGCGCCTCAGGTACCGTTTGACCGGTCAAGGAAATACGTTTTTTCATATCCTGCTTTTGTACAGTTATGACATCAACAGCAGGCTGCATGCCGGCTGAAGAATTTGATTTAGTATTCGCCCCCTTATAAATTTTTGAAATACCGAAAGCAAGCGCCAAGCAGAGAATGATAACTATCCCCATGCCAATCATTATTTTTTGCTTGTTTTCACTTTTCCAAAGCTGACGCTTCATACTACCAGTCTCCTCTCCTACTCCCATTGGTCGATGGTACAACCATTTAATAATTGTTTATATGTAAATTATTTATCACCATATCAGTAAAAAAGCCTGCGGCCGAAATCGCGAGGCAAAAGGAGGAAAAGCAACTATACTCTCTATAACTCTATATTTAGCATACTGCACAGGTGTGACAAAAATATGACAGTAATTGGACATCCTCCGTTGCGTGACGATAGGCAAAAAACAATATTACCATAATTCAACAATGCCAAAAAAGGTAAATATATGTAGTTATTTCCGTTAAACTCGTTATATTCCTGCCAAAAGCTAATAATTAATATGTAAATTATATATTAAAAAGAACAGACGCTACTTTCCCAAGCAGCTGTCTGTTCTTTTTTAAATAAGGCGCAAATAACGTCTCCCAGCCGGTGAACAGCGGATTGTCAAAGGCCAATAAAGCTTTGCGCCATTATCAATTATATATAATATTCACTGTCAAATGACTTAATTGTATTAATATAACGTACTTCCTTAAACTTACCGAATTCGAACCACCTGTTGGCAAACGCAGCCTTTTTATTGTTATCAGTACTGTCCAATTTATTGAGCTCATCCAAAAAGGTCACCAACTCAGCTTTAGATGACAGGCGAATATACGAACCGGCGGAATCAATTACCGGCAGGGTGTTATACTCATATTCGTCCAATTTGACTAAATCCTGCATTTTCGAATTTCTGATCTTTGCCGCCACCTTTGCCTGTAGATCTAAAATATCAAAATCAGGTGGATATTCGTATGTTTTACCCACTGCTGGGATCACGTCGCCAACACCAAAGGCGTTAGGAATTCCTTCTACCTTTTTCACTGTACTTTCGGCCAATACAAAGTAATATTCGTCAAAGCAATTCACAATCATTTCGGCATCATTTTTAACGAACTTGCTGACAGTGAGTGTGCCCGTAGCCAGGCCGGAAACAATGCCGCCGCCTTTAACGTCATATCCGTCAACTATGACAAACCGCCCTGTGCTGGGATTGTTTTTAAATTCGTCAAAACAAATAGTTTTCCTGGTTTTAATAATTACTTCGGCCACATCATTTGTCTTTACCTGGCTGGCATTTTCAATAGTTTCCAAAGTAGTCGCATCAATAACCTTATTGATAGCGTAAATTTCACATTCGACTTCCTGCGTTACTAATTTCAGTTTATATTCTTTCTTTTTGACCAGTTCGTTTTTCCCCATCCAGAATATGTTAGCCTTGAAACTATCGGAAATCAGCGGTACGTTACCCCTATGGACTATCATTTCGCCCCGTTGATTAAAGAATTCATCTTCGACGGTAATACCTACTGACATACCGGCATATACGGTATCAGTTTTGTCATTTTCAGCCCAATATTCAATACTTTTGATCCTGGTTACCTTGCCCCCGGGTGCTACCAGTATTTCATCACCAGCCTTTAACGTACCGGACTCTATCCGGCCGGCTATAATGCGCCGCTGGTCAAATTTATACACATCCTGTATGGGAAATCTTAAAGCCTTGTCCTCCAAGCCCTTGTCCTTTTCAAACAAATCCATGGCTGCAAGCAACGGCTCGCCCTTATACCAAGGCATCTTCTCCGAACGGAAAGCTATATTTTCACCATGGAATGCCGCGACCGGTATATACTTTAAAGGGTAGACATGCAAACTCCCCAGGAATTCATTCATGTCATGCCTTATTTGATTATACTTTTCCTCTGAATAATCGATTAAATCCATTTTATTGACAAGCACATATACTTTTTGGATACCTAACAGTGACAATATATAGCCATGCCGTTTCGACTGCTCCTGAATGCCCTCATGGGCGTCAATAATCAGCAATGCCGCCTCGGCGTTGGCAGCCCCGGAGATCATATTTTTCAGAAACTCCTTATGACCGGGAGCATCGATGATGACATAGTCCCGCTGCTCAGTATGAAACTGCAGTTGGGTAGTGTCGATAGTAATTCCCTGTTTTTGCTCTTCCTCAAAAGCATCTAAGAGATAGGCATACTCAAAAGGCTTGCCTTTTTCCCTGGATATTCTTTTAACCCTGTCTACCGCGCCTTCCGGCAGGGATTTAGTATCATACAAAAGCCTGCCGATTACGGTTGACTTCCCGTGATCGACATGCCCGACTACCACGATTCTGAGTGTTTCTCTAGTATCTTCCATCTGGTTATCCTCCCATAACATCAAATTGCAAGATAAGAAAAGCGCTAAGCGCTAATAAACATAAAACATTCTAACCACGGAGTACACGGAGGACACGGAGTGTTTTTATGGCACTCTTATCCTAGCGAAATCCTATGCTACAAAACCGTACCATCAAATGTATGAAAGTGCCAGAGATTGCTTCACTCCGCATCTACTGCGTTCGCAATGACATTTGAGAGTGTCATCGCGAGGAGCGACAGCGACGTGGCGATCCCCTTCTTTAATGTAGAAGACTTTCAAGGGTAGATGTAATCGTGCCGTTCCCCTCTGTGTCCTCTGTGTCCTCTGTGGTTCAAAAAATCAGCAG
Organism: Bacillota bacterium; assembly: GCA_023434855.1. Next base: position 3,731 of record JAEYSJ010000345.1, read on the forward strand.
ATATTTACTACCCTGTCCAAAACTACATATAACCGTCTTTACGCAGTTTCTGCATGGCATACGCATCCTCTTGATCCTGGGCCCGGCCTGCGCGTTCACTGACCTTGGTATTTTTCAGTTCTTCAATTATTTCGGCAACGGTTATCGCATTGGAGTCAATCTGTCCGGTGCAGGGAGCACAACCCAGGCTTCTGTACCGTTTGCCATTTTTGGCGAAATACAGGCTGACCAGCGGAATGTTTTCCCGGCCGATATAGGACCAAACATCGATCTCGTTCCAATGTAAAATAGGATGCACCCTGATATGGTTTCCTTTGGGAAAGTCGGTCTTAAACTGGTCCCATAACTCCGGTGCCTGATTGGTGTAATCCCATTCAGAATCTTTGTTTCTCTCACTAAAAACTCTTTCTTTGGAACGTGATCCCTCTTCATCCCGTCTTATACCTAAAATCAACCCTTCAAACTCATACTTGGTGACAACCTGCTGCAGGCCATCGGTTTTCAACGCTTTGCAGCAAGACAGCCGCCCCCGCTCCGGCCCCATGCCCTCCTTTAAGGCTTCCTCATTCTTATGCACAATTAAATCAAGGTTATATTCTTTGGCCATCCGGTCACGATACTCAATCATTTCAGGAATTTTATAACTGGTGTCGACATGGATGAACGGAAACGGGCAATGGCCGAAAAATGCTTTCTTCGCCAGCCACAAAAGGACTGTCGAGTCTTTTCCTATCGACCACAACATACCCAGCTTGCCAAATTTTTTATAGGCTTCTCTTAATATATAGATACTTTGTGCTTCTAGTTGGTCTAAATGGTCCATATAGACGCTCCCTCCTTAATAGGCATTAGCCTGGCTTCTGTCTGTTGTAATGACCTTCTGCCTGCCGGATGGATCAATAACAATCCAGTGCAGCAGCGGTCCTTCCTCTTTTACGTACATAAAGCTGCCGCGGCCGCCAATGTCGGCTCCCAGATAATATCTAATGGCATTAAAACGGCATTCTTTTACGCAAGATGTGCACCCCCAGCAGTCTTTTGAATACTTAATTACGCTTTTTCCGTCATTATCTTTATACAGCAAATTCCCGGGACATACCTGAAGACACTGGCCGCAGCCGGTACATTTTTCGCTATCGATTTGTATGCTCATAAATCTCATCCTTTTCTACCAAATCACGGAATATGATTTCAATTTCACCATCTTTTAGCCGTGAATTTACATATTTGAGCCAATGTTTGTCGTCCTTTTCCGGATAGTCCGCATTCTCCTGAAAAGAATGCCAGCGCGTCTCCTGCCGGGCCGCCAAATGCCTGATCACTGTTTTACAGACATACAGCCTGTCAATCACCTCATAAATAAACAGCAACTGGTGTAAATCTGCAGCTTTCAAGTCTTTTGTCAGCTCCAGCAGCGCATCAATATTTTGCTGCGCCACTTCCAGCTTACTCAAGTTATAGCGATAGCCTGCGGAAATACCTCCCGCATACTCATCCATTATTTTTTGCATGGCTTCTTCGACATCTTCAATTGCATATAATTCTGCCTTATCCTGAATAAAAGAGCTGACTTCCGCTAGTTTAGTGTTGATACTGTTCTCACCAGGCACATGAAGCCTTTTTTCTTGAATATATCTTATCGCCGCTAAGGCAGCTATTTCTCCTTCCGCAAAACACCCGGTTACATATTTCTGCGGACTTCCCCCGGCAACGTCACCGGCGGCATACAAGCCCCGCAAAGTAGTCGCCCTGTTGGTGTCCACCCAGTAACCGCTGGCGGTGTGTCCACCGACAATATAGGGTTCTGTGCCTTCAATTTCCACGTTTCCTGCGGCAGGTCCCTGGCCATTTTCGATCCAGCGCAGCGTTTGGGCCGGAGCCATATTCAGATAGGCTTTATATAATTCGTTTTCCTGTTCCACAGAAATGCCCGCAGTTTTTAAATAACACGGCCCCCTGCCGGCCCGGTTCTCCATAACGGTTGAATATAAACGAATCGCCGTGTTGGGCACGCCATAACTTTTTTCATATTCGCTACCCAAGCTATTGACCTGCTGAGCTCTTACGCCCTGGGCTATTGTCCCGGTAGGCGCAATGGTATCTTTACAGCGTAAGGCAATAAACCGCATCTCAAAGGTGGTCATTTCCGCCCCGGCTCTCAGACCCATAGCATAACCAGCCCCGGTGTTAAACGGACAGTACCACATTTTATGTCTGGAAAAACCGGGATTATTGGGCCGGTACAGCCCCGCCGCTCCACCAGTGGCACATATTACTGCTTTCGCGGCAATGACATAGAAAATATTCTCCTCCAGGGAAAAGCCGTAAGCCCCTGTCACTTGTCCATCTTCCACAATATAGTCAATGATATTTACCCGGTTCAGCACCTTGATATTGGGACATTTCCCGACAGCATCCGCCAGGATGACTTTGATGTTTTCGCCATTAATTTTAATATTGCGGGTACCGCGGGCCACGTAATCGCCGTTTTCATCTTTTTGGATTACCAGACCCAGACCGGCTATTTTTTTCGTGACGGCGTTCAGCCTTTGGGACATGGTATATACCAAATCTTCCCGTACAAGTCCCTCGGAATCTTTTCTTACATATTCCAGATAGCTCTGTGGCGTCTGGCCTTTTACGATGTAGGCATTTAACGCGTTGACGCCTGCTGCCAGACAGCCACTGCGTTTGATAAAGGCCTTCTCGGCGATTATAACCCCGGCGTCGGAATTCTCCGCAACTGTTAGTGCCGCAAAACAGCCTGCTGTTCCGCCGCCGATAATGAGAATATCTGTTGCAAGTGTGCTTGTTGCCAACTTCATAAGCTGATATCCTGTCCTTTCTCCCATAACCGGGAATATTTTAGTTAGGTCTTATCTAATCCCCACCGCTGCCTGATGTTCGCTTCCACCCTGCCGAAGACAAACTTATCCACTACTACCCCCAGCACAATGATAACGATCATAACCGCCATGACCTGACTGATATCGGCTAAGTCCCTCCCCACCATTAAAACCTGCCCCAATCCCTTGGTAGCGGACAGCATTTCGCCGGCCATCAGAGCTCTCCAGGCAAAAGACCAGCCTTGTTTTAACCCGGATATTACATTGGGCAAACTGGCAGGCATAATTACATTCCAATAAACCTTTAACCCTCTGGCGCCCATGGTTTTGGCAGCCCGAATATATAGTGGGTTCACATTTTTTATACCTGATTCTATCGCTATAGCCACAGCAAAAGTTGAACCGATAGCAATGACAAAAATAATTGCACTTTCGTTAAGGCCATACCACAAAATTGCAAAGGGCAGCCAGCAGATACTGGGCAGTGTCTGCAAACCAAGTATTAAAGCGCTGATATTTTCATCCAGGTACTTAAACCTGACTATTGTAAGACCAATGATGATGCCCAATACAATTGATATGGAATAGCCGACAATGATCCGCCTGGCGCTGGCCAAAACAGCAATACCCAGTGTATTATCCAGAGCCAAACCCAGCATTGTCTTAAACACCTCTACCGGTGAAGGAAAAACATAGGGTTTCCATATTCTCAGAACATCCACATTGATCTTATAGACCAATTCCCATATTGCTATCAGCATCAGATAAAATAATATCCTTTTTGAGATTCCAATCACTGTCGAATTCAGCTTTGGCAACCTTTTCTACCTCCTCTTTCAGTTCTCTTATAATATCTGCCACCAGGTACGAAACATCGATATTTTCCGGCTGCCTCGGCCTGGCAAGCTGAATGCTGAATTCTTTTTTTATTGTGCCGGGGTTGGCTGCCATTACAATTACCCGGTCAGCCAACAGAACAGCCTCCTCCACATTATGAGTGACAAAAATAATCGTCTTTTTTGTTTCCCACCAGATTTGCTGCAACTCAACCTGCAGGATATTCTTGGTCTGACTGTCCAGTGCCGCGAAAGGCTCATCCATTAGCAGCACCTCAGAATCAAGGGTCAACGCTCTCGCCAGCGCCACTCGTTGCTTCATACCGCCTGATAGTTCATGAACGTATGAATCCTGAAAGCGGGTAAGGTGCACCATCTTCAAATATTTCAAGGCTCTTTCCCGCCGCTGATCTTTGGAAGCTCCGGCAATTTTCATCCCAAATTCCACATTATCGATTACTTTCAGCCAGGGAAACAAAGCGGCTTCCTGAAACATCACCGCCCGGTCGGGGCCGGCTTCTTTGACTTCTTTGCCATTTAACAGCACCCGGCCCGCAGTTGCTGTTTCAAGCCCGGCAATAATATTCAGGAGTGTTGATTTCCCGCAGCCGGAAGGCCCTAATAGGCAGACAAATTCACCTTTTTTAAATTCGATATTGATCCCGTCTAGAGTATGAATACTATTATTTCTGGTAATAAAACTTTTGCTCACATTGTCGACCATCAGGCTCAAAATCAACACCCCTTTTCTGATGAACTTAGTTAATCTCCGGCAGGCCTTTTTCTTTTAATACCTTATTCAGTATTTTTAGATTAAACAGGTCCTTAAGATCAGGCTTTTCTTTAATAAATCCGGCGTCAACAGACAAATTTGCAAACCCCACAACCGATTCCTTTTCAGGATCATTAGTTACAATAAGCCGTTTAACAGCAGCGTCCAATATATCCTTACCCAACGGTTTATGAGTAATTTCATTAATTTGCGCATTCACAATCTCTTGGGCTTTGTCCGGATTTTTGTTAATGTAATCGGTGAGTTCCACATGAGTCCTGAGGAATTTTTCGACTAAATCAGGATGCTCTTGAACAAATTTTGTTCTGGCAATAACAACTGCCGTGCTGTATTTGCCGTCCCGCCAAACCTGTTTTTCATCCAAAACCACATTGGCCTTAATTTCTTTTACCAGTCGTGATCCCCAGGGTTCCGGTACCAGAGCCGCGTCAATTTCTCCTTTATCCAGCAGGGTCATGATATCCGGATTTTCTGCCTGCCGTACCTCAACAGTACCGCCCTTGGTCGTATCTTTAAGTCCATTTTCCCGTAAAATATTACGCAAAGATAAATCCTGGGTATTGCCGAACTGGGGAACAGCCACCTTTTTACCGCTAAGTTCTTTGATATCTTTGATAATCAGATCTTTCCGGGAAACCAATATTGAACCCGCATCGGTTGCACCGGCGATTATCTGCAGATCGCCCTTTGATTTGGCATAGCCGGTGATGGCCGGACCTGGTCCTATGTAACCGATATCCACTTCGCCGGCAAACAACGCCTCAATTTCAGAAGGTCCGGCATTAAATACCTTCCACTCAATCGTATTTGATTCTCCCAGCGCTTTCTGGAAGCTGCCTTCCGCTTTACCCACCAGCCCCTGGGAATGGGTAATATTGGGGAAAAGCGCAACCCTGACTTTTACATTTTTGCTGTCGGCCGGAGCAGTACTGAAGCAGCC
>JAEYSJ010000346.1 GCA_023434855.1 Bacillota bacterium
GTCTTGAAGGGAAAACCGAAGGAGGTAAAATAGAAATTCTCGGTTATCATCTGAGCGAAAATAATCTTGAAATAAAAATCACCGACAACGGCAAAGGCATTAAACCTGAAGCATTAAATTTAATTAGACAGATGGGTACAACACCGGCCTCGAATCTAGGGATAGGATTAATAAATGTTTATGACCGTCTGAGACACTACTTTGGCGACAAGTGCGGCCTGGTAATTGAGAGCTCGGTCAATGTAGGAACTTCTGTATCCATTCGCATTCCCTGCGTTCAAGAATATCCTTATTAAGGAACGGTGGATAGCCATGTATAAACTGATGATTACCGAAGATGAACCATTGGAAAGGTTAGCACTGCGCAAAATTGTCCAAAAACACTTTTTTAATATTATGCTGTTGGAAGATGCGAAAAACGGTGCCGAAGCAGTTGAAAATGCGAGAATTTTTCAGCCTGATATTATTCTCATGGACATCAAAATGCCTGAACTAACCGGCCTCGAAGCCCAGGAACGAATCATCAAATTTCTTCCTAATATAAAAACGATTGTATTAAGCGCCTATGGTGAGTTTGACTACGCGCAAAAAGCGATCAAATACGGTATAATCGATTATTTATTAAAACCAGTCAGGCCTAACGATCTGAAAAAATCCATCGAGTCAGCCATCGAATCACTAAATAGAAACTCCACCCCTCAATTGACCCGAAATAATCATGACCCTATGCAAAAAGAAATTCTGCTAAACAATGTCTTAGACTGTATAGAACAGCATTACTGCACCGAACTAACCCTTAATACAGTGGCCGAAATAGTACATCTAAATCCCCAGTATCTAAGCCGTTATTTTAAAAACAAAATGGGCATTACCTTCACGGAATATGTGGCAAAATTGCGGATCGAAAAGGCAAAAAAACTGTTTATTGATACAAATTATCCGATTTACCGCATCGCCACAGAACTAGGATTTTCCGATCAGGCCTATTTCAACAGAGTGTTTAAAAAATACGAGAATCAATCACCACAGAAATACAGACAATTTATTAAACAAAATATCTAACCTTACGGGCTGGAGACTCATTCTTCCATATTACCCTAATACAGCAAAATATGATAATATGTATGTAAAAATACAGGTGACTTAGGAAGGACATTAGGTAAGGTTCCTAAGGATATAAGGAGAAACTAGTATGAACTACAAAGAATTACTGCAAAATGCACGTACCTGCATCGGTAATCACTGCAAGGCATGCAATATCTGCAATGGCATTGCCTGTAAAAACACCATTCCCGGTCCAGGAGCAAAGGGTGTTGGCGACACCGCCATCCGAAACTATCAGAAATGGCAGGAGATCCGTGTCAATCTGGATACATTATGTGAAAGCAGACCAGTAGATACAGCATTGAATTTATTTGGTCAGACGTTTAAATATCCGTTCTTCGCAGGTCCTGTTGGTGCGGTAAACATGCACTACAGTGATAAATTTGACGATATGACTTATAATGATATTTTGGTCTCTGCCTGCAGGGAAAATGGAATAGCTGCATTTACCGGTGACGGTACAAATGAGAAAGTCATGGAAAGTGCAACGACGGCAATCGCTAAGGTAAAAGGTTGTGGTATTCCAACTGTCAAACCATGGAATATAGATACAATCAACATAAAAATGGACCTGGTACATAAGGCAGGTGCTTTTGCTGTTGCCATGGATATAGATGCAGCCGGGTTGCCTTTTTTAAAAAATATGACACCTCCGGCCGGCGGAAAATCAGTTGATGAGCTTCGCCGCATTTCTGAAATTGCAGGCATTCCGTTTATTGTAAAGGGAATCATGAGCATTAAGGGCGCATTGAAGGCAAAAGAAGCAGGCGCAAAAGCAATTGTTGTTTCTAATCATGGCGGCAGAGTGCTGGATCAGTGTCCGTCAACTGCAGAAGTACTTCCGGAAATTGCGGAAGCTGTCGGAAGCGGGATGAAAATTCTGGTTGATGGTGGCATCCGTTCCGGCACAGATATTTTTAAGGCTCTGGCTCTTGGTGCAGACGGTGTTCTACTCTGTCGACCTTTTGTAACAGCTGTTTATGGCGGTGAAAAAGAGGGAGTTAAGATTTATATTGAAAAATTGGCTGAAGAATTAAAAGATGCGATGGCTATGTGTGGTGCTTTCAGCCTGAGTGAAATTACAAGAGATATGGTACGTGGATAAGGTAGACATTTGGGAACGCCCTCTTTGCAACCGCGTTGCGACAAAGAGGACATACTATTGAAGCAAGCATTAGTGATATATACCCCATACGATTGCAATAAAAAGCAGAGGATAGCCTCTGCTTTTTATTTGGTTTTATTCTTAAGTTTCTTTATCTGTGACTATAATCCAAAACTATTCAACTAACTCCATGTTCTTGACCCACAAGCCCTGTATAAAAATCTCCCGAAAATTGGCTATAATCAATACTTAGAAGTATTTCCACAATATCGGGATCAAAGTGTGTTCCACTGCATCGAATTATCTCGTCAATAGCTGCCTTAACCGACATTCCCTTCCGATACGGCCGGTCTGCGATCATTACCTGAAAAGCATCAGCCACAGAGCAAATGCGAGCCAAAATAGGGATATCTTCTCCCTTCAGGCCATAAGGATACCCTTTCCCATTAAATTTTTCTTGATGATAAAGGGCAATTTCCGCTGTTTGCTGCAGAAATGGTGAACCCTGCAATATCTTATATCCTACTTCCGGGTGTTCTTTGATTAACGAAGTCTCTTCATCTGTCAAAGGACCAGGTTTCAGCAGAATGCTGTCTGTGATACCAAGTTTACCAATATCATGAAGCAGTGTCCCCCAATTTAAATGACGTAACTGTTCCTCACTGAGCGCCATTTTTTTACCAATTTCCATAGAAATTACATTCACTTGCAATGAGTGTTCAGCCGTGTTAATTTCCCGTGATTCAAGGGCCGTGTAAAAGGCACGAATAGTTACTTCATACGCTGCCATTAGCTGTTCATTTTTGTCTTGTAATTTATGCATTAAGTCGAATACTTTCTTTCTCATCTGATCGAACTCCGCTGCTAACTGCCCTATTTCATCGTCTATTTCCGGCATAATCATATGTTCAAGATCACCACCGCCAATTCGGACAGCCTCACTTTTTAATTTCTGTAAGGGCAAGGCGACTTTGCGTTCAAATAACCGGAGTAGCATAACCACAAGTAAAACTATTGCGCCAAATAATACAATGATACTTGACGTTAAAATCCTGCCTAATGGGGCGAAAGCTTCCTCTGCCGGCATCACCATAACTAACCGTAAGCCGGTTTCGCCAACAGGAGCAACTCCGGCAATCACTTCCTGGTTATTCATAGTTGTTCTAATCATTCTGCATTGGCCTTCTTTTATCTCTGCCCCGGCAATATTTCGCAACTGGTTAAGATCCGCTTCATTATTCCCAACCTTCGAATAATTAGCAGCAATAAGACTTCCCACATCCCTGCCCTTACTGCTAACGAGAAGCGCATATCCATTATTGCCAACTTTCATGTTGGCTACATAATGAATAAGACTTGCTATATCAACATCAAACGTGGTAACACCGACAGTTCGGCCATCCTTTCGTATTGGGCTTGTCACGGTAATCATCGCTACGCCCGAAACATTATCCAGGTAAGGTTCGCTCCAAACGACCCCTGCGCCGGGAGTCAAACCATTTTTATACCAATCATATTTAAAATAATCATATTGCTCGCTGCTGTAATCCCAGGTCACATGGTATTCACTATCCTCACGGCTTCTATAGACATAGGGGCCATAGTATTTCATATCCGGACTGTAACCATATGGTTCCAACCAAAAACCACCACCATACACTAGCGGTTCATCGGACATGTATCGCTTGACAATATCAAGGATGATCGCAGTATCGTAACCTTTCATTGATTCCATTGCTTTAGCCAAAGACTCTACTGTCTTACCTATCACAACGAATTCAGAATTCAGCCTTGTGGCCTCATTGCGCGCCTGAGCATCCAATAATGCAAATACTTTTTCTTCTAAGACCTTGGTGAAATGATAAAGATTAAACCCGGTTTGCAGACTAAAGACAATCACCGTCATTATAACCATAATCACTGCAAATATCGTCTTTATGCTTTTGAGGCTACCCATTCTCCACCTCCTCCTGCATCATGTGAAACATTCGACGATTCTTCAGTAGCTGCGGCCCATCTTAAGTACAAAGACCTAATGGCTCTTCCTATAATTCAGGCTCTAATCATTCCTGGCTACGCCTTATAATAGCCTTATACAAAATACCCATAACTCACCTTTTACGTAGTTATGGGTATTTTCTCTGTATATATCGCTATATCCTGTAAAATTTTACATGTTTGCGCAATTAATTTCGCCGGCCTTTTCTTTCAGACAAATAACCGTATCGATAATGATCTATTCTCCTTTAAATTTTGGCGGTCGCTTTTCTAAAAAGGCCGTAATTGCTTCTTCGTAATCATGACTATCATAGACCTTTCGCCGGAGTCCTTGTATCCGTTCAAAATCAGCCGGGCTTATGGGAAATGCCTTCGATAAAATACGGAACTGCTCTTTGATTACCTGAATGGATAGCAAAGATCGCGTGTTGATTGTAGCAGCTAAATTTAATGTGAATTCAAGCAGCTGCTCTTCAGGAAGCAAATGATTGATGATGCCTACCTGCAAAGCCCGTTCAGCAGACACCAACTCCGCAGTAAAAAACATTTCTTTGGCAATATTGATTGGCAGACGGTTCATAAAATGCAGAATACCGGTAAGATTATACGGTACCCCCATTTTGGCGGGAGTCATCGCAAACTGGGCAGTCTGATCGGCAATGACCATATCACACGTCATGATTAAGTCGCACGCCCCGCCCCAAACACTGCCATGTACCATAGCGATTACCGGGCCGGGATATTCCTCCACTGCCCTAAGCAACCTTTCCAATGAATCATTATACCCTAGCGGATCTCGCATTTTAGGCGGCAATTCTTTAACATCATGACCTGCTGACCATACTTTGACTCCATCCGGAGCCCGCAAGATAACGACAGGTATCTTCTGCGCCTGAAAATTATCAAGTGCATCAATGATAGTATCTACCAATTTTTCGTTAAGCGCGTTCAGCTTCTGAGTATTATCCAGTATGATAATACCGACTTTATCAAGGATTTCCGTTTTTACTAATGACATGATTCCACATTACCTCCAGACTTCATGCTTCATTCCAATGAAATTCGCTGCTTGATTTCCTCTAACAACCTTTTTAATAAGTCGGTGAACTTTTTGTAATATAAGGGAATCGCCTCTTCATCCTTACTAGCCAGTACTCTTTGAAGATCGGCTGCAACTTCATACAATCCTTTAGCCCCAATACTGCCTGAACTGCCTTTTATCTTATGCACGATTTGCTCAGCGTCGAAATAAGCTTTATTGTCAATTGCCTGACGTAGAATAGCAATAATCTCCTGGTTCTCATTATAATATTCCTTTAAAACCATGCAATAAAGATCAGCTTTCCCCCCAAGGTGTTTGATTCCATCTTCCTCATCCAGCACCGCACTGTTTTCCCCAGTCTGGTCTGCTTTTCTTATCTTCTCCTCTTGATTGAAAGATTTAACAACCTGCAATATCTTTTCGACAAACTGCTCAGGATCGAATGGTTTGCTAATATAATGGCTAATTCCAGTCTTTTTGCATTTTTCCTCTACCCCGACTATGGCATCCGCTGTCATAGCAATGATCGGAATATCTGGGCTGATTTTACGAATTTGCTCTGCAGTTTCATAACCATTCATTACCGGCATATGAAGATCCATTAATATTACATCAAAATCGCCGGAATTCTTTCTGAAAACCTCGTATCCCTCCAAACCGTTATCCGCCAGCGTGACTTTGAAACCTGCCTCCGTTAAAATCGATTGAGCAATAAACTGATTTGTTTTATTATCCTCCACTATTAAAACATGATAAGGATAATCCAAATTAATTGTGGTTTCGTTATTCAATGAAGACGATTGATCACGGATTTCCAGAACATTAATCTTGAGGACCTCAACAAATTCATTATACAGAACCGATGGTATAATCGGTTTGGTGATAACAAAGCCCAGACCGGCGGCTTCCAGTTTTTCAAACAATTCTTCCTTAGTTACGGGAATCATAACAATGAATTTGGGCACTTCTTTCAGGTGCGGCAGCCCTTTTACTTTCGTACAAAAATTAATTACTCCATCTTGCAATGTTTCGTAATCGACAATTAATAAGTTATACGATGTTCCACTTTCCATGGACTCCCTTGTTAATTGTTCCATTGCCCCGGCTTCCGATGAAGCGAACTCGGCAGCTATATTAAAAGAACTTAGATATTTCCCGATTAAATCGGAATAAAAAGTACTTTTTTCAACAACCAATACGCGAATATCCTGAAAGAAAACTGTAGCAATTTTCTTCTTCTCTTCATCCTCTGCATTCTGGTCTGCTTCCAATGTCAAGTGAACAACAAACGTTGACCCCTCACCAATTGAGCTAGACGCCTCAATGCTGCCCCCCATCAATTCGACTAAACTTTTGACAATAGATAAGCCAAGACCGGTACCGCCAAATCGCCGGCTAATGCTGGAATCGGCTTGACTAAAGGGCGTGAAAACTTGTTTCAGTTGTTCGTTGGACATGCCTATTCCCGTGTCTTTAACACTAAACTCAATGCAATGAGAGTCTTCAACCTTGGAAATCAACCGGATCGAAACCGAAACTTTACCATCTGCGGCAAATTTAACTGCATTATTCACTAAATTCAGCAATATTTGTTGAATTCTATTTTGGTCACCCCAAAAAAGTGCCGGTAGTTGCGGATCCCGTTCCATAGAAAAATCAATATTCTGTTCTTCAATTTTAAAGGATAAGATACTGATTATTTGCTGCAACACATCATCTAAATTAAAGGAGACCCTCTCCATGTCGATCTTACCTGCTTCAATCTTTGAAAAATCCAGAATGTCATTGATTATTCCCAACATATCCTGCGCTGATCTGGTTACCTTATCTAAATATTTTTTTTGCATGGCTGTTACATTCGTTTTTTTGATAACATACACCATGCCGGTGATTGCGTTCAGGGGCGTTCTGATTTCATGAGACATTCTTGCGAGAAAAGATGATTTGACGTGATTGGCGTATTCGGCGTCTTCTTTGGCAATCTTCAACTGGGCCTCTATTTGTTTGCGCACTTTTACCTCTGCTTTTAACCTAACTATCCAGTAAGTAGAGACAATGAAGACAATCGCCATTACAGCACCAATTATACCAGCTATTTTTATTACTTGCGTATAGTCAACCTCATGTTCAACCCCAATCCAACGGTTATTAATTTCTATCCGTTCTGCTTCGTTTATATCTGCCAAAGCTTTATTCAAAATACCGACTAATATTGGCCAATCGTTTCTTACGGCAAAATAAATATATTCCGTTTCGTCCGGTTGTATTTTTATATACTTTAGATTCGTAATGCCATTTGCCTTTGCTAAATAGCTTGAAGTAGCCAAATTGCCAACAAAAGCTTCTTCCTTTCCATCTGCCACCGCTTTAAGAGCTGCTTCCACAGTACTATAGAGGTTAAGTGAAGTATTTGGTGCGATATTCCTCATATAACCATGGTGGGAACTGTTAATCTGCACGGCCACACTCCGATTCTTTAAATCCATGAAACTCTTGATATGGTCGTTATCTTCATTTATAAAGATTACTCGTTGAAAAAGATAATAGGAATCCGAATATAAAAAATAACGTTCCCGCTCTTGTGTTTTCCCAACGCAAGGCAATACATCCAGTTGCTTCCGTACACCTTTTTCATAGGCTTGTTCCCATGTATTTCCTTTTTCAATCTCAAACTGCAAACCGGTCCGTTCAGTAATCAACTTCAGATAATCAGCGGTAATACCCTTATAAATGCCATCAGTATCAATAAATTCATAGGGGATAAATTTGGGATCCACTCCAAGACGGATTACTGGATGCGCTTTAATAAACTCTTTTTCCGTTTCCGTAAATTTGTTGTCCAGTGTTGCTGCAAAACAAGCTGGCAGGAAAATTACCAGCAAAAAGATATTAAGCAAAATAATCCGAAGTAAATTCATCACCCATTCCCCATTCCATATCATTGATGCGAATATTTCTTCGTGATTTCCTTTATCTTTTCTTCCCTGGCCAGAAATGCATCCACAATATCGGGATCAAAATGTTTTCCCTTTTGTTCTTTAATATACACTAAGGCCTCTTCATGGGAGCAAGCCGGTTTATACACCCTTTCACTAATCATAGCATCATACACATCGACAATTGCCATCAGCCTTCCCGGCAAAGGTATTGCATTGCCTTTTAACCCTTTTGGATATCCCGACCCATCATATTTTTCATGATGCCCAGAGATACATTCAATCGCCGTTTTTATGAAGGAAGGACTCTTTCCTCCCTCAACTTCATATTTTAGGGCATTTACGCCATATATTACATGTCTTTTCATGATTGCAAATTCTTCGTCAGTCAGCCTTCCTGGCTTTAACAAAATACTATCGCAGATGCCAACCTTGCCAATATCATGCAACGGTGCCGTTTCGAACAATTCTTTAATATAGCCATCAGTCAACAGCTCGCAATATGCTTCTTTCGTTTGCAAATACTCACATAAAGCTTTCATTATCCATTGCGTCCGCTTGGTGTGGTTGCTTGACTCAATATCCCTTACTTCCAGCAGTCCGATCAATGCGTTAATCGTTATATCCCGGGTCAAAACCAGTTCCTGGGTTCTTCTCGCTACTGTTTGCTCTAAGGTCGCATTGCTTTGTTCCAACTCCTTGGTAGCATTTCTAAGTCTTACATGTATTTCAATTCTCTTACGCAAAGACTCCAAATTCAGGGGTTTACGAATGTAATCTACCGCTCCAAGCTCCAAGCCGTGTATTTCATTTTCAATTTCACCGTAATTGGTGAGAATTAGTGTGGTGATTCTTCGATACTTAGGCGTATGCTGGATAGCCTTTAAAACTTCAAAGCCATCCATTTGGGGCATATTCAAATCCAGCAGCATTATATCAATATCCGGTTCCCGCCTGAGAACATCCATGGCTTCCAACCCATCATATGCTGATAACAGCTTATAATCTGACAAAATATTTTTTATCATAACCATATCTACTTTTGAATCATCTACGATCAGTATTTTTACATTCACTCTACTCCCCCCTAAAATCAGGCAATATTCCAGTTTCTTCTGCAAATATACTTACACATTAAACTAGTCATTTCCTGCCAAAAAATTAAATTATTCGCACTCATTCGACAATATAAATTACCGGAGAGAAAAGGGATAGATTTGTCTCTCGACTAAAATTTATTTTTGGTTCATATGCTTGGCCGATTCGCTCAATGTTTCCAACGACATTACGGTACCTGCTAGCACGAAAAAACAGCCTACCCTGGCATAAAATGTACCCTATAGAGTAGACAATGAAAAAAAGTCCACCCTATAGGGTACATTTCACAACAAGTCCGGCTTTTTTCTAAAATGCAAGTATTAGAATGATACTGATACTATTTAACCACTACGGAGGCAAAGTGCATAAGTTCGTAGGCATGATACGTGTCAGTACGACCCTCAAAGAAGCGTTTATCAATATCATGCGGACTTAAGTCTTCCTGAAGATTCAAACCCAAAGAAGCAAGTTCTGCACTTAGCATAGACGGATTAAACCCTGTTTTTACCGGTTCGCCATGCTGTCGCGCGTCCTCAAGGGATTTTTGCATAAGCGGAGATGCTTTTCCGGGAATAAATACATCGGAATCGAAATAATCGAAAATTATTGAACTGCCAGCGGAGGCTACTTCGGCGATGGACCGTAACATATCAAAAATCTCATCCCTGGTTAAGTAAAAAGTGACGCCCAGCCAACTAAAGAAGCTTAGAGACTGAGTATCGAAGGCTGAGCTTGCAAGTTCCGTTGCCAGGTTCTTCTGCGTGAAATCTATCGGAATGAAGTGCAGATTCTTCGGCAGTTTCCAATCTAATTCAACGAGACGTCTGCGTTTATATGCCTGCGTGGCAGGATGATCAAGCTCAAACACCTGAAGCTGCTCTACAAGGTCCGGACGGCGAAAAGCAAATGTGTCAAGACCTGCCCCGAGAATTACATACTGACTTACACCCCGTTTGATTGCCTGTTCAAGGCTGTCTTCCGTATATTGTGCGCGGCTGATAGCGAGGGCGATGGGAGTAAATTGCATAACCCACGCCATAATGGATGCTTGGTCAGGATTCGTTGCCGCGAATGCTGGATCAAACGACTCAATCACCTGGATAGGCGGTATAAAAAGTTTATCGAAGTATGCACGTTTTTCCTCTCCTAGCAAATCGTAAGCCAGAAAATCATTAAATACCTTGGGTGTCTCATAAGTGGCGTGATAGCCGCGACAGTAGGCCATAATCAGTGCCATTCGGCTAACTTTGTCCTCTTCCATTATAACCCCTCCAATTTAACCACATTTATTGGGAAAACCTCACCCCAATAAAGTCATTCTAATGCGGTTACGTTTGGAAAACATCACCCAAAAGTATGAGAATAGCTTCTTTTATATCCCGGAAGCGATACCGAACCATACCTTGCCAGAGCAATTAGAAAATAAGTTCTCCTTTTAGCACTGTCACAGCTTTACCTCCAATCCGGACTCTATCTCCTGCCGCAACCAACTGTAAGAAACCACCCCGTTTTGATGCCTGATAAGCAATAAACTCATTTTTCTTTAGTTTTGCCTGCCAATAGGGCGTTAATCGGCAATGAGCCGAACCTGTCACCGGATCTTCATTGACACCGACAGCGGGAGCAAAAAAACGGGAAATAAAATCACAATTCCTTGATTTAGATAAGGCAGTTACAATTACTCCCCGGCACGAAACTTGAGTTAGTCGACCAAAATCCGGCGCAGCATCTTTTACTTCATCTTCTGATGCTACTTCTATCAAGTAATCGTCATCACTTCGCCCGATGAAAATTGGCTTTATTCCTAATGCCTCCACTAATCCTGAGGGTGGTTCGCAAGGAATAACAGCAGTGGCCGGAAAATCCAATTCTATTAAGTTGGTATCCTCATAATAGCTGGCCGTTAGCAAACCGCTTAAAGTATAAAATCGAGCCGGTATGTTCAACGGCAACAGCTTTTCTTCATATAGAATATGAGCACTCGCTAATGTTGCATGACCACAAAGTTTAACTTCATTTTTGGGGGTAAACCACCGAAGCTTATAACCGTCATTTTCCGGCAATACAAATGCAGTTTCCGATAAATTATTTTCATTAGCCACAGCTTGCATCCATGTTTCATCTTTAGTTTCTTCCAGTAAGCAAACGGCAGCTGGATTACCTTTATATGGTTGCTCGGTAAATGCATCGACCTGATAAATTTTTACTCCCATTTTTCTCCCCCTTGTATCTACAAAGTATAAGATCCTCTAAATGTTCAATCCTAGTCCCATTAGGTAATGTTCTGCAAATAATATGTCAATAATAATTACAATAAACGATAGCCATAACCTACCTTAGCGTAAGTTATGGCTATCTTCTCTGAATATATCGCTATGTCCTGCCAAAATCTAATTGTCAGTCAATTATATTTATGTTCCGGATATGCGCCGTCTATATACCTCATTACGGCTTTACTGTTGCTTTATAAACCTGTTTACCATCTTTCATTTCAATAATCACAGCACTCTTTACTGCATCATGAGTGGCATTTATTGTAGTGGCACCGGTTACTGCCGGATAATCTTTTGTTGCCACTAGGGCTGCTTGAATTTGATCCCTGTCAAGGCTATTCGCCCGTTTTATAGCATCAATAAGTAAATTTGCTGCATCATACCCGAGTACCGCCATAGCGTCCGGAGCCTGTCCATATTCCTTCTTATATGCTTCCACGAATTCTTTTGAAGCGGTACTATTATCATCTACTGAGTAATGGTTGGTAAAGTAAGTATTGTTCAAAGCGCCTGCAGTTCCTATTTCCACTAATTTAGATGAATCCCAGCCGTCACCTCCGACAATTGGGGCATTAATACCTAGCTCGCGGGCCTGCCTAACAATTTTACCTACTTCTTCGTAGTAACCGGGTACATATACTACTTCAGGATTTAGTGCCTTAACTTTTGTCAGAAGGGTTTTAAAATCCTGGTCTTTCTGCAAATATGCTTCTTCCCCTAAAATGCTTCCACCACCTTTGGTGAATGCATCCTTAAAGAATGCAGACAGCCCTTTGCTGTAGTCACTGCTATTATCCACTAATATTACGGCACTTTTAAGTTTCAATGTATTTAATACAAAATTCGCACCAACCGTTCCCTGGAACGGATCAATAAAACAAACACGGAAGGTATAGTTTTTCACCTTATTTGTTTGTTCATCGACTGTTACCTTAGGATTGGTAGCACCTACTACTACTAAAGGAACCTTGTTTGCTTCGGCAACACTAGAGGCGGCAATTGCATTGGAACTAGCAAAAATACCTGTTATAGCCACAACTTTATCTTCTGTAGCCAGCTTGGTAAAGGCATTTGCCGATTCAGACGGTTCGCTTTTGTTATCAGCAACAACCGCTTGAATCTGTTTTCCAAGTAAGCCACCCTTGGCATTTGCCTCCTTGATTGCCAATTTGGCACCATTTGCTGATGAGGTACCGAACGTCGCGTTGTTTCCGGTCATTTCGTTCAGCAGCCCTATTTTAATAGTGTTAGAATTCGAATTGCCGCAGCCTGCTAAGACACTTCCCATTAACAATAAAACTATTAATCCTGCTACCAGCTTAAAACACGTTTTTCTCATAATAAATTCTTCTCCCCCTTATTTTGTGCACATATAATAGTTCCGTCCACAACGCTTATATTCCAGCCTTCTGGAACCCGGCTTCATTATGTATGAACCTGGTATGGTATTCCCAAATTCAGTACGTTTCCGCAAAAAGAAAAGAGCCAAATCAAAGGATCTGACTCTGAAAAGACAAAGGGCGGTATGATACAGCAGCTGAGACTTAAATGCTCTGTCCTTTTGCCTGAGAGTTTCATCGGTCAACTATACCGATTTGCACCTTCGGCGCCCTGTTTCAGGGGCTCTCCAGAGTTCCATCCATTTACGGTTAACAATTAAATCCAAAAAGTATTCTATCAGCAGACCTAATTATTGTTCCGCAAATTTATTATGGACTAAAATATTAAATTTCTGTGCACTAGGCATCATTTTATTAGACATAAGAATTTTTGTCAAGAACCTTTCCTCAATACAGCCCTTTAACTCTTGCAATAAAGACTAGTTTTCCGTATTTTACTGCCATAGTACGTTCCTCCTTACTATCAATGATTCAAAATGTAGAAATATCAGCCATAAGTGCAAAGAAGCCCAGCATTTTTGCAAATACTGAGCTCATTTTATACTTCATTATATATTAGTGCACTCGCCAAAAAGACGGAACCCCCATCTCTTGTTTTTTTAATATTGGGTTTTTTCACTTCGCTTCCAAAGATTGAAAGCGTCTAATGAATTTGCGGTGGTGCTTTGATATACTTTAATCCTTCTATTTCTATAGGGTTTGCAAATATCGTCATAAAGCGGTTCATCGGAAAAATCGACCCCCTGCTGGGCAGCGTCATATCTGGTTGCAGCAAAATAAATGACAGGTATCCTAGCCCAGTAAATGGCTGAGTAGCACATGGGACATGGCTCTGCAGCACTATATATCTCACAGTGAGAAGTTGCGCCTCTTTGAGGAAGCCGTGATTCTTCTCTGGTTATCCTGCCCAGGTTAACCGTCCCGAGGGACCGGCAAGCGTCACGCACTACGGTTAATTCGGCGTGAGCGGTAGGATCTTTCTCCTGCGGGACATGATTATGCTGAATCCAATAACGGATGACTTCATTAGTGTCGTCATCTATCTGAACCATAATGCCGGCAAAGGGACCACCGCCGCATTTGACGGACTTAACCGCTTCGTCACAGGCTAATTTCATCCATTTGTTACTGCCAACTTCTATACCTTCATACACAGTAGTCTTGATATTGGAAGTTTGTGCAGGAAAATATTTACACAGCTCTTGATCCTTGCGGGTACATGGAGGCACATAGCCACTCCAGGGCTGAATGTATTCGCCATACTCAGGTTTTATCAATGCAGAAGGCCGCTTATATATTTGGCCGTTGCCCGGTATCGGAGCAGTTAGTTCTGCAGGTATGCAGTCCGAACCTGAATCTTCATGGCCGGGTGACGACATAAACTTGTCGCTGCAATAGCCGTCTGGCATCATCTCAGAAATGCTCAAGCCGCAACGAGGGCAACAATAATTACCAGGATGGTATCGGTAGCCGCAATATGGGCACTCTATTTTGTTGTGTTCAGTATTGCAGCACGTATGATACATAGGCTGACAGTCGCAACGAGGCCTTTCTTCCCAATTTACCATTAAATAACCTCCTTATGTTTACTTACTATATTCTATGTTGCGAAATGCAATTGGGTAACACATTATACATAGTTTACAGCTAATGTTCCGAGTTTTTT
>JAEYSJ010000394.1 GCA_023434855.1 Bacillota bacterium
ACCTACTTTTCTTGCAAAGGAATAAACTGCATATATGGTACCGTCTTCTCTCTTACCAGTTCTTACCTCCGCATCATCAATCACATCTGTGATATTTGCCCAGATAATCAGGTTGAAAAAGTTAACCCCCAGGAAACCAATCGCTGCAGAAACCATGTAAACCCATGGATTCTTAACCTTTAAGATAAACAACAATACATAGACTGCCGCAGTAAATGTAGTAGCTATGATGGCAGCTTCTTTCTTTCCCACCGCTTTTGCGATTTTTCCCACAAAAATAGCCAGAATTAAGGCAAATGAAACATTAATAAAAGTAAAGCTGGAAAATGCTTTGATATCTCCAAAATAATCCGCATACAGGTATGTATTTAAGCCACTGATTAATAACTGACTTAACAATAAGAATATCGCTGCACCGATGATACCAAGAATGGCTCTGCTGGAAAATATGGCTGCGAAGGTCTTGCCTAATGTCATTTTTGTGGAATTTTCATTCTTTTCAATTTTAACCCGCTCTGTCGTGCATTTGTAGCAGATAACGTAGCAGATGACAGCACATATGGAGAATACGCCTGCGATAACAGGAAAGATATTCCCGCTGTTTCTGATAACCTGTGCACCGCTAGCATCCTTTGTATAGATGATAATGGGACCCAGCACGCCGATAATCAGCTGAGCCAGATTTGCACCAATACAACGGAAAGTTGATAATCCGGTCCGTTCATCTGGTTTCTCCGTAATCGCAGATGCCATGGAACCATAAGGAATGTTGATACCAGTGTAGCAGATGCTTCCCCACAGTAAGTAGGTTCCGTACATATAAATAATTTTCATAGTCATGGAAGCACCTGCCATGGAAGACTGGTACATTAAAAAACTGGCAAACGCTACAGGACCTGCCATTCGACGGATCCATTGTTTAAAACGGCCATCTTTTCCTGGTTTGCAAGTGTCAACAATGCGCCCCATGGTGATGTCCGTAAAAGCATCCACGACTCTGGACATCAGAAACAGGGTTCCTACCATGGCTCCCGGAATTCCCAGAACTTTCATATAAAATACCATTAAAAACGAACTGGCAAATATAAATGTAAAATCATTACAAAAAACACCAAACATATATCCTATTTTATCTCTGAGTCCAAACGGTCTTTCCTGCTTATCATTCATTTGTTCATCTCCTTTTAGAATCTGGTATTCACTTCTACCCATCATTTTCTCCATTGCTGCTTTAAAAGCCTCTGACCAGATAATTGTTTTTCCTTGCGAAATCCTTATATTCCATTCTGCTTCCTCCTGTTCATTTATGATATAGGAAGTCTATCTGAAAAAAACAATGTTAAACAGTGATAAATTTCATTTAAAATAATACGATTTTATGATATACTTGATTTTATATTAATATTTTACGATTTTACTGCTAAATTATATAATTTCTTAAAGAGGTGAGTACGATTCATGAACTTGGATAATCTGGATCTTTTTGTTCATATCATGCAGGCGCAGAATGTACCCTGTTACCGGCTGGAGACTGACTTTTCCAACCTTTATCAGGTCGATCTGGCTCTGCGCGGCAGACTCTATACGAATTACAATTATCAAAATCTACACGATTTTATTATCAGTCACTGCCACGAATCTGAAATACTGCGGATAAAAGATGATTTTAATCTGGTTAATTATTTTATCCTTATAGAAGATACTAAATCTGAATCAGATAAACAGAACTTTTACATTTCTGTAGGTCCTGTACTTGAAACACTGCCGACACCTGATCAGATACACCAGCTGATGATAAGGAGAACCCTGCCGGAGAAACTCTTACAGGATTTGCAGAATTACTATTGTAATATTACAATACCGCCTGATTTCAATGTGTTTGAATCCACTTTGATTAATATTGCCTGCCATTTATTTTCACGAGATTTTAAGTTCCAGATATATTCGGATTTCAGAGATCCTTCCATCGAATCCGTAATTGGAAATTCCCAGTTAAATGAAAACCCTTTTATTGCCATACAGAGCATCGAAGAGCGTTATGAGACAGAAGAAAATCTGCTGGAGGCTATCGCTGCAGGTGATCACGCAAGAGCCATTCTTTACCACGGAAAATCCAGGAATTTCAAGATCATGCCTCGAAGCGAAAATACATTGATGAACAGGAAAAATTTAGTTATTGTACTTAATACCTTATGTCGTAAAGCTGTGCAGAAGGGACATGTCCATCCAATGTACATTGATGAATTGTCTACCCGATTTGCCATACAGATTAACCAGATCAGATCATTGAAAGAACTTGATACTTTAGAAAGTGATATGATACACAAATACTGCCTTTTGGTTTACAATCATTCTATGAAGAATTATTCTCAGATCGTCCAGCAGTGCATCACCTATACCGATTTTCATTATGCTGAACCTTTGACTCTGGCTTTTTTTGCTGAAAGATGCCATGTGACAAAATCCTATCTATCCAGCCTCTTTAAAAAGGAAACCGGAAGGAATCTAACAGACTATATCCATTCAGTCAGAATAAGCCATTCCCTGTTTTTGCTGAACTCCACACAGATGCCAATTCATATTGTGGCTGCGAACTGCGGATATAATGATATCAACTACTTTATCAAGCTCTTTAAGCGTTTGAACGGTATCTCTCCAAAACAATACCGGATACAGTTGCGTAATAATTAAATATTA
>JAEYSJ010000220.1 GCA_023434855.1 Bacillota bacterium
ATGACGGAAGTGCGTCAAAAAAATATGACGGAGATTTTTTTGACGCCGCTTCCTTAGAATCCGTTGAAAATAATGCGTATATTGACGAATTAGTTCATCGTACACCTGGATATATTGGCTGGCAGCAAGAAAGCTGGCTGAGTCATTGTGGTGATTTTTGCGCTTTTATAGATTATGTCGGTTGGGAAGAAATCAAAGATATTGCCAATGATTTAGTGGAAGATATAGAAAAGATTAAAAGAAGAATGCGACTTACTCAGGAAGAATTTGAAAAATCAATGGTTAATGGGGGATCACATCAAGGTTATTTATTTAGATGTTTGAAGTGTGGAAAGCATAGGCTAACTTCAGACTTGGATTAAAGTTGATTTGTAAACTATTAACCGGAGGGACCTATGGACTTCGTGGAAGAAAAGTTTTTGAAGAAGGCTATTATTCGTGGTGGTATACATATGTATAACGCTTCCGATGCAATTGAAGTGATTTCAATGTGTGAACAACATGGTTGGCCAATATTTGGTGTTGATTCTTTCAGCGTTACAGAACAGCAAACACGACCTATGACGGAACATACGTTGCATTGTAGTATTATTAGCAGTGCAAATGGCTTTTGGTACGAGGCAAAAGCGTTTGTTAACGAGCGTGCTAGTTTGGGATATTATTTTGAGATTGTTTATACCTGTAATAGTGCCCTTTATTAAAAACTTTTGATAGGGGGATCTAGTTTTGTTTATCAGCGTTAAAGCTGGACAAATAAGGCGTCAAACTCCTCAAAGAGCTATCCACCAAGTTGCATAAATCCGCTTCCCATAATCGGACCGTCTTCTCATTAACCCCGAGCCTATCTGCAAACTCCTTCTTAGTGAGCCCTTCATACAGCCGTGCTTTCCTAATACGCTGCCCCAGCGTATCCTTCGGGAGCACCTCATAGCACCCCAAGAACCAAACTGGCTGTTTTAATGCTTCAGCCAAAGCTCGAACCGTTACCACAATCGGAATCTGCCGGCCATTCTCAATCTTACTAACCGTCGCAGTGCTCAGGTCGGCAACTCTGGCCACATCAACAATATCCATGCCAGCTCTAAGGCGCGCCCAATGGCAGCGATCGGCTATCGTGTTGCCTGGAAATTTTCCGGCAGCGTAATAGAGCAGTTATAGTTATATTGAACGGATCACGTTATCTGAGAGACTTTTGTAATAATTTAAGGGGGAGGAATCTGAATGCAGGATGGATTTGTATACGCAGGTTTCGGTGGTCTTGTCTTGTATATTTTATGTGATATTGTAGGTGGCTGGCTTGATTCGCGTGAACGAAAGCGCAAAAAAACACCTGAAGATGAATAGAACTTAAAGCCTTTGGTGTTGCTTTAGATCTTGCTTCATTAATATAAGAATCCTTTTGCCATAAAAAGTCTTCCAGATATTTCGCTGGAAGACTTTTTAAAATTTTAGCCTTAATACTTTGGCTAAGCCATGCAAAAAAGGGATTGGTAAGACTATGAAGAATAGCCAAAAACAAGAAGTGTTATTTAAAGCGAGTGCGGAAAAGAGGATGAGGCATTGAACTTTATCGATCTTAACCAATATAAATATCTTTTTCTTGATACTATTAAAAGTACAAATGAAAATGCATTGATCATAACTTTAAATATTGGTGAGGTTAGTACTAAAATGGAAGATCTTACTATTAATGGGGTAACACTTCATGATACAAGGGCAATTTTAGAGGATAACGCCATTCGTATTAAACTAATATTTCATTCTTATGTGGCTTATAACGTTCGGTGGGAGACATATACGGTTTGGAGCGATTACGACGTTTTCAAGGGGCAGATAGTCAGAGAATATTCTAAATCGAGATATTTGGAATATATCAAAAATGACACTATTGTTTCTGATGAATGGCCGGGAAAGCTAAAGCATTTTGGAATTAGTTGTTGCTGGGAGATTGTAGATATAATTTCCGTAGATGAGCCTAAGATATTTATAGATGCGTGATCGGACTTTAGTTACCTTTGTGTCCTATAGGAGTGAGATATCATGATCCTTAAAAATAAAGAAATGGATAGGCTTATAACTATAATTAGTGAAAATAAGGAACCTCGACACAACTTATCTGAACTATTTCATATAATATGGCCGAAATTTATTGAAGTTAGTGAGTGTGTTTTAATGAAGAAAAACACCGAAAACCTCAAAGAATTGAATATGGATAATATTTGTAGGATGTTCGGAGATAGAACCGGATTTGAAGCAGCTGATAATCATGTTCATATGATGGACTTAGCAAAGGAATTTGAACTACAACCATTGGAAGGGTTTAAATTTGCACTGAAGCTTTTAGAAATCTGGAAGTGTAAACTAAAGCGGGATTTTCCTCAATATCAATTTGTTTTAATATTATCCTTCGATGGCCAGGATAGCATTTTGAGATTTCATAGAAATAGAAAAGAAGAGGGCTCCTGGCTGAATAATAACGATTTAGATGGCTATGAGAACACAGCAATTTTGGTCGAATATGTAGGATAGGTGCTATGGTTACATGAGAGTGAAGGTGAGAAATGTCCAGTTGGAAATTGAATTTCGATTATGAAGAATCAGTTGCGTCGTCAACATTAATATCGCTGTTTATTGAAGTAGAGATTAAAGAAAATAAAATGGAGGATATATTGGACGTAGATGTTTTATTTTTAGCTATCCAAGATCAAGGTTACTTGCCCCTATTTACCTGCTCGTGTGGAAATTTTAGTTGTGGCGGCTATTATGTAAAAGTCTTACATCAAGAAAGCGGTATTATTTTTAGTGATAGGTATAAGCCGGTTGATAATCCCAGTGAGGCAGATTTGATAGAGCCTTTTGAA
>JAEYSJ010000222.1 GCA_023434855.1 Bacillota bacterium
TTCAAAAGGCTCTATCAAATCTGCCTCACTGGGATTATCAACCGGCTTATACCTATCACTAAAAATAATACCGCTTTCTTGATGTAAGACTTTTACATAATAGCCGCCACAACTAAAATTTCCACACAAGCAGGTAAATAGGGGCAAGTAACCTTGATCTTGGATAGCTAAAAATAAAACATCTACGTCCAATATATCTTGCATTTTGACTTCTTTAATCTCTACTTCAATAAACAGCGATATTAATGTTGACGACGCAACTGACTCTTCATAATTAAAAGATAATTTCCAACTATGCATTTCTTATCTCCCGCTCTTCAATGTAAATCTCCGGCATATTAACTGAAACAACGTCTATAATCTCCCACGTACAGCAGATTCCGAAGTGTTTTAAAATTCCCGGCCATTCATCAGAAGCAATAGAGTCATTTTTGATGTATTCCAAATATCTCGATTTAGAGTATTCTCTGACTATCTGCCCCTTGAAAATGTCGTAATCGCTCCAAACCGTATATGTCTCCCACCGAACGTTATAGGCCACATAAGAATGAAATATTAATTTAATACGAGTGGCTTTATCCTCTAAAATTGGCCTTGTATCATGAAGTATTACCCCATTAATAGTTAGATCTTCCATTTGAGTACTAACTTCACCAATATTCAAAGTTATGGTCAATGCATTTTCATTTGTACTGTTAATAGTATCAAGAAAAAGATATTTATATTGGTTAAGCTCGCTAAAGTTCAATGCCTTATCCTCTTCTCCGCACTCGCTTTAAATAACACATCTTGTTTTTGGCTATTCTTCATAGTCTTACCAATCCCTTTTTTGCATAGCTTGGTCAAAGTATTAAGGCTAAAATTTTAAAAAGTCTTCCAGCGAAATGTCTGGAAGACTTTTTTATGCAAAAGAATTAGATTCTTATACTAATGAAGCAAGTTCTAAAGCAACACCAAGGCTTTAATTCTATTCATCTTCTGGTGTTTTTTTGCGCTTTCGTTCACGCGAATCAAGCCAGCCACCTACAATATCACATAAAATATACAAGACAAGACCACTAACACCTGCGTATATAAACCCATCCTGCATATCAGATTCCTCCCCTCAAATATAAATGAAATAGATTCAAAATGATATTTACACAAAGATACTCCGAAAAAGAGCTCCGTTCAATATAGCTAAAAAGCCTATGTTAATGAAGGAAGTTCTCCAGGCAGCACAAGAGCCGATCGCTTCCTCTGGCGCAACTTAGAGCCGGCATGGATATGTTAATGTTGCCAGGGCTACTGGCCTGAGCTCTGCGCCGGTAAGCAAGGTTGAGAACGGCCGGCAAATTCCGGTTGTGGGAAGCGGACTTATGTATTTTGGCTGATAGTCCAATGAAGAGTTTAACGCCTTACCTTAGTCGTTTGTGAGCATATCAGTTATTTGTATTATAAAATATCTGCGCAATTCTTTCTCGCTCTGCAGGCATTATCGAGAGAGAGTATGAATTATGCTTTAAAAACTCAGCTTCAACCTCAGACCTATCTATTGGCCAATCTAATATTTTAAGTATCATTCTTTCAAGTAGCCATTTTAAATTATCGCAAGCTACCCCTATTGCATCAAAACATTCATCATCAAATGTTTCTCCATGGATTAATCTATTTCTAATATCAGATAGACCAACTTGATTTTTTGCTGCAAATATTGGCCAAAGATCTGTTATCTCCAAATCAAACCTTTCGCAAAAATCATCTAATACATTGCGAAGTGAAATTCGATTTAATTCATCAATTTTTTCATACATGTAACAACGTTGTTTTTTCTCTGTTTTAGGATTGCTAATAGATTTAATAGAATCGCGAATATGATTTTTGATTTGTTGCCATATAACGAATTCAAGATTTTCCTGCCTTCTATATTCTAAAAGAAGCGTCTCTATACCCGCAAATAACAAAAGAAAGTTTTCTTCCAATGTTTTGGGTTCACCCGGAACAAGAGCCCAAATAGCACGTTGTAGTACTTTTTTATTAGGGTATTTAGAAAAAGTACTATAGCAGTGATTCATAAACTCTTCAAAATCTTGTTTTGCTACTAGCCCATCATTAAAATTAAATTCACTTTCTCCGTTAGGAAACGTAAGATCTCCACGATAGTAACTACTATTAACATTCAAACTAACCGCATCGAATCCTAGACAGGCAGTTCTTGTTCGCGATGCAAATGAGGCTATTAGAAGAAAGTCATCAATTATAGGAAGTACTTCTGCTCTAATTTTTGTTATATCATGTGCGAAAATGTTTAGCTCTACACACGATACTAAGAATGACCAACGTAACATATCTTTGTTGCCTGTTTTCTTGTTTCGGTAATGTTCGTCAAATTTTAGTTTTATATTATCAGCTATTGGAAACTCAAATGAAAAATGACGCTTAATTTTAATAGATCCATCATATGAATCTATATGGCTTATTACTGGTGACAACATTTTATTAGGGCTAATCCAAAATATGACCGATGATTTTTCTTCACCATCTGTTGTCGTACGAAAGCGAATAACAGTAAGATTTTGTGGCTTGCCATCCACAGCAAACTCTGAAATCCCTTCTTTCCTATAAGTCGCCTTCGTATTTTCTAAGTAAACTACTGATGATTCAATTATTTCACTACAAATGTCATCTCTGCTTTTAATCTCAACCTTAAAATTCCCCTTATATGATCGATTCAGTTTTTCAAATTGTTCTTCTGTAGGTTCTAATCTCATATGCGGTTTGTCTAATACTCGCTCCGGTAGAAATATTCTGCAAAGAACATCAGGTATTTCTACATCCTCCACAACAAAATTCACACGTAAAAAATAATTCTCTTTATCCACTGTTTCACCAACCTCATCTAAAACTCTTGCTACTAATACTACATACTATCGACAACAGTCTGCATAATTTTTGTATAAAAATTATAATAAAACCATATTTTTTATACATAAGCTTCGTTACAATATACCCATCTCCTTTAATTACATTTATCACAAAAAAGCCCGGTAGCCGAAGCCACCGGGATACCAACTTGTCAATTGGCTCTTGTATTATCTAATTTTACTTTTATTTTATAAATTGCATCAATTAATTCTTGTATGTCTATTCGATCACCAGCGAACGTCAAAGATCTAGTATCAGTTTCAAAATTGCGAAATGGTGAAGCTTGTTGAAAAATAGATAGTTTTGATGAAGGTCCAATATTGGAATCAACAAAGATCCTATTGCTGGCATCAGATCCCCATTTTTCTATCCTTTCATCAAAATGTTCCCAATGATTACGAAGCTTTCTATTAAAGATTATATGCCCGTCGTCTATTCCTATAGTTTTAGATAACGATTTTGCTCTTAATAATAACTTTGAAAGATTACCAGCTGCACTTAGAAATCCATGAACGGAAAACCAAAACAAGTCCGAATCATCACTTTCAAGGCCCCTTTTTAAGTTTTCTACAGCCATTAATGAGAATTTGCATTGTCTTTTTGCTTCTTCGAGAAAAATATAATCAACCATTGACATCTCCTCTTATCACCCCTTTATTAGATTTCTTCCATGCTATATTAACTCCTGCAGATGAAATAAAAAAAGCCCCAGACCGAAGTTCGGGGGGATAGGCGCTACCACTAATGTACATTCCCGCCTTTGCCCGGCAGCCGAACCAGCCGGGCGATCATTAACTATTTCGATAAAATATACACCAGCATCACTACCAACGATCCAGACTATCCGCTCACGATACGAGCGGATCTTTCTTTGTTTATTGCCCCTTCACTTCATCTTTACCTATATGCCTACTTAAAATAAGAAACCGGATGAATCACATGCTCATCCTTTGGGTTAAACCCGGTCAACTTCCTATCGAACAGCATCGTACAGCGCTGCAGACTATACTGCCCAAATCGCTGCCTTATCTTATCTATAGCAGATTCTAATCCTTCCATCTGCGTCTTATCCCGATCAAACAGATCCAGCTGAATATGACCATCTGCAGTCACAAGGTCTGCTCCCCTAACGCCAATGCTCTGGATCGCCCTATCCCACCGATAATTAGCCACAAACAACTCTAGAGCCTTTGTCGCAATATCCCCAGAAAGAAACGTCAGCACAGACAACTTACCTTGCCGATCAAACAAATGGAGTTCCTTATCACGAACGCTAATTGACACAGTTGTACACTTTAGCCCATGATCCCGGAGCCGTGCTGCCACACTCTCTGCTAAGGCATAGACGATCATTTTACATCTTCAAAATTCTGCAAATCCCTCACTGTCGTTGTGCTATT
Organism: Bacillota bacterium; assembly: GCA_023434855.1. The sequence goes on from JAEYSJ010000222.1 coordinate 4,305, forward strand.
GCCGACAGACTTAACCATACTTTCCTCGCTAACAAACTTCACCGGCGCCGTATCGAGCCCATTTGCAAAATGCCAGAGCGTTTCTCCCCAGACCCCCAGGAGCAAACGCAGGCTATGTATGTCTCGATTGGCCAAATCACCAATGGTAAGTACAGCC
>JAEYSJ010000031.1 GCA_023434855.1 Bacillota bacterium
GCTTTATTAGGTGCGGTGGTGGTGCCGCTGGCTATTGTCGGTGGTCTGCCGCCGATGATTGCCGCCATGGGGTTGTCTATTTTCGGTAAAGGCATCGGCCTTTCCAGTGATTTTGTTATTCAGGGCACACCGGCGGTAACCGCCAAACTGACCAAAATTCCTGTCGCTGATATTATTACTTCCAGCTTGCCGATATGGGGGGCGGTATCAATTACTGCCGCTATCACGGCCTTTATTATTGCCCGCAGCGCTATTAAAAATAGGGAAACCGGCAATATCAGCACAGAGGAGATGAAAGAGAAAGCTGCTGCGGCGGTAAGCAACATGCAAAATCAAGCCAGTTCCATCGGCAAGGTGATGGCCTGGGTGATTCCTCTGTCATATGCCATTGTTATTTACTATTTGTTTACGTTTAAAATTAAAGGCGGTGCCGCAACTTCACTTGTCGGTGGGGTGACACTGGCAATAACAATGATTAGCGCCATATTCCATTATGGTGATAAAGCTTTCGCCAAAGTAATGGAGCATGCCAGGAACGGGTGGATGTTTGCTGTCAGAGTATTCGGGCCTGTTGTTATTATCGCCGGCTTCTTTTGGCTTGGCGGCGAATCCCTAAAAGATATTATCGGTGACAAAGATGCCAGTGGTCTTATGTTTGATTGGGGTTACTTTATCGCGGCCCATGTACCGATAAATACTTTTATGGTAGCCGTTATGGTTACCATTGCCGGCATATTGGCAGCTTTCGACGGATCCGGATATGCGGCGATTCCTCTTGGCGCCAGTATTGCGATGGCGCTGGGTAAACCGATTGGTGCCAATGTTGCATATCTTGCATCCATGGCCCAAATGGCGGCAATATGGACAGGCGCAACGCTGGTTCCATGGGGATTCCTTGCCGTAACCGCGGCTATGACCGGAGTTGATCCCCAGGACTTGGCGCGGCGCAATCTGTGGCCGACGATATTGGGTCTGATTGCGGGTGTAATAGTTACAACTATCCTGGCATAACAGCTTTGGGGATACGACTAACCACAATGAAATCGGGATATTATATAGTAATGACTATGACGAAGGGTAATATATTGATTTCAGAACGTTGTAAGGAATAAAGTATATTAAATTCGGCAGAAAAGCAGCTCCGTTATAGAGCTGCTTTCACTCTGCGGCGTGACGAGTTCATTGTTCCAAAGACAGTAATCATAGGCGCAAAACCCCTGCCAGTTACAATCACAGAAATCCATGCTTTGCAGCAGACTGCAACAACTGCATTTTTCCGCATTGGCCAGATCACATGGACAAACCGTTAATGCCGTTTCCTTAAGTTCATTTGCCGAACCTCCTTAAAAAATCCTGTAAAAAGCTATACAGGAAATAAAAGTGTGGTTGCTATGAAATATTGAAGCAGGTATCTACCTAAATCTGTCGTATATTGTTACTGTCCATAATGGCTATATTAACAATAACAAGTCAAAGCGTGTTTTAATAACACGCAGTAAGAGCAAGGTGCAAATTGTTGGCTTTAGATGTGAATACTTGCATCAGTCTCAAATAATGCGGTAAAGGCAGGTGTGACATGTGGACTATCTGATTATGATGTTTGGGGTTGTAATGGCCAATATTTTGTTAAGCGGGGATAATGCGCTGGTTATCGCCATGGCTAGCAGGAACCTGCCGCACAAACATCAGAAGACTGCAATGTTATGGGGCAGCATTGGCGCTATTGGCCTAAGAATTGTACTGACTTTTGCGGCTATCAGCCTGCTGCAGATACCCTATTTACAGTTAACGGGGGGTTTACTACTGCTGTGGATTGCAATAAAACTTGCCGCCGAAGAAGAAGCAGAGCATGAGATGATCACAGCCAAAAGAAGCTTATGGGCTGCGATTAAAACAATTATCGCTGCCGACTTGGTAATGAGCCTTGATAATATAATTGCCATTGCCGGTGTTTCCAAAGGGAATGTCGGTATTTTAGTGATAGGACTTGTCATAAGTATTCCGATAATAATTTGGGGCAGTAAGCTTATTCATCTTCTAATGGACAAATGGCCTTTGATTATTGAGATAGGTGCAGCCTTTTTAGGCTGGACGGCAGGGGAGATGGTCATTGCTGATAAAAAGCTGCTGCCTTTTCTGGTGCAGTATACCTTGATTCAATGGGCTGTTCCCATGGGCTTTGTTTTCCTGGTAGTGATTGCCGGCCGGCTGTTGCTGGCAAATAAAAGGCGGGAATATTGAATAAAAACAACAAGTAGGTGCGCTGTTTTGCTGGAAATGAGATTAGGCTTGGCCGGAACGGCTAAGAACACTGGAAAAACCACCACAACCGCGGCGATTATTCAGGAACTGAGAACTCGTGGTATCCAGTTTTTTCTGACCAGTATTGGCTATGACGGTGAAAATATTGATAACATCACCGGGCTTCCCAAGCCCAAACTGCAGGTCGAAGCCGGCGACATTGTGGTTACAGCTGAAAAATGTCTATCGGCAAGCACCGCCAGCCTTAAAATTCTCGAACAGACAGAAATCCGTACTGCCTTGGGAAAAATTGCCGTCGCCAAAGTAATGAAGCCCGGCCTTGTAGTAACCGCCGGACCAAATAAAAGTTCAGAAGTGCGCATGCTCAGTCAGCTTCTAAGAAAGCTGGGACCAGGGGTTACAATATATGATGGCGCCCTGAACCGTATTGCGCCCATGGCCGAGACAGATGGTTTTGTACTAGCCACAGGCGCATCGAGGACGCCGGATATTCCCAATCTGGCCAGGGAGACGGAGTATATCTGGCATATTGCCAATTTACCTACAGTTTTAAGGGCGGCGGAATTACAGGAGCGCAAATTGGGGTGGGTGACCTTGCTGACTCCTGATCTCACTATTATAAAGGAATGGCCTAAAACATCGTTGCTGTCTTCCCATGATATTGCCGACATACTGGCACAGCAGATGGAGGAAGGCAGTTATCTTTTTATTCCTGGTATTATCAGTGAAAACGCTATGGAATTAATATCGTCGGTAATGAGCACCCGGCAGAGACGGTTGGTTTTGACGCTGGCCGATCCTATTAAGCTGCTGGTGGCCGGTGATCCATTAATTTTATATAACTTGATACAGAAACTGGAGGATAAGGGCGCCTTTGTCGGGGTGCTCAGACGTATCCCAATGCTGGCGGTAACCGTGAACCCCTTTTATCCCGAGTATCGGTTCGAATCAAAAACTTATCAGCCTGCTTTCGTGGATTTTACGCGTTTGCAGGTTACGGTGCAGAAAAATATCAGAGTTCCTGTCTATAATGTTGTGAAACAAGGCGCCAAAGGACTTGTTGATATTATTATGGCCAATGCCAAAGTATGGGAAAGCCCAGACACCGTTTATTTTTAAGGATGCCTGAAGACCTGCGGGTCTCAGGCATCCTCTTGCTTCCTACCATGAAAGTCTACTGCCTTAAAGCATGGGATCGCCACGTCGGCGCGCCCCGTACAATGAAACGGAGGAAATTATAGCACTTTTATGGTGCGAATGATTCAATGTTGAATTCAGAACGTCGCGATGACAACCTAGAATGTCATTGCGAATGTAGCATAGCGGAGTGAAGCAATCTCCGTCACTTTCATACATTTTATGGTGCGGCTTTGCAGCATGGAAGTCTTGCAATGAAGGCTGTAGGGTGTAGTATAGTGCCAGGTAATTTTGGGTAGCGTAACTAATGTATTTTGCAACAATCAGGGGTGAGGTTTGGTGCTGAAGCCGTTAGAACAAGTTATGGATGCGCTGGACATTGAGACATTTTTTGTATGTGACAATGAAGATCAGGGACGCAGCCTGATGTTAAGCCTGCTAAAAGAGTGGGGGGTTATGGATGTTGATATAGTGTTTGCCCAGCACGAGGGACCCGGCGTCAGAGTACGGGGGCGGGCTTATATTCACCGGCCGGCTGACAAATACCAATGGCTGCACAAAGCATAGGAAAATGAGTCAGGGCTAACAAACATAAGTAAAGGATGAAGCATACAATGGGGGAAAAGAAAAAAGTTTTGCTTGCTCCGATTGATCCGGTGCATGACATTGGACTAAAAATGGTAGCCAGGGGATTGGAGCAGGCAGGCCATGAAATTATTCTGCTGCCACCTGATTTGCAATCTGAAGAGATTATCGAACATGTTTTGCGTAATCCTGATATAGATATCTTGCTGCTCAGCCGTACGTTAGGTTACGGTGTAGGTGAATTATTGGCTAAATTTATTGATATGGCTGATGCTGCCGGGATCAGAGAAAAAGTCAAAATCGGCATCGGCGGGATGGCAATCAGATCTGAACTGGCAGCCGAGCTTGGTTTTGACGCGGGTTTCGGTCCCGGTACCGCAGTGGAGGAAACAGTATGTTTTGTTGAGGGGAAAGAGTATAGCCCTGATCCCAACCGTACTAATAAAATTAAACAGGATATGACTGCAGGCTATGATTATAAATACGGCAATCCTAAAATCCAGCAAAAGCTTGGTGAGATTTCCGGCATGATCGTGGAGTGGGTCAAAGATAAAACATCGCCAGGGGTTGAGCGGGCCAGGGTGCGGGATGCATGGGATGTGGATAAATGGCGCACCCGTCAGGGAAATGGCAATTTTGAGAAGGATTATCTTGATTTATGTGACGAGCTGCCGCGAAAATATTGGACAACAGGCGAACTGCATTCCAAGACCAGGCGGTTTACCCGGGAAGAAGTTGAAGGTCTGGAAAGATATCTGTCTGAAACCAAGGCACGCATGTCGGTGCTTAAACTGCAGCACAGCAGGCGCAAGCCCTTGGTATTTAACCAGTATGGTACAGGGTGTCCGTTCATGGATATTGGCCATATTTTAGCCAGTGAAGCCTGGGGCGCCGACGGGGTGGTACATTTTGATCCATCCTGGGGAGCCCGGACAGAAGGTTTTCTGGATGGCTTCCTTACTCACCAGGAAGATGGTACTGTTATTACTGCCGCAAACCTAAACCGCATTTATCAGGCTCTGGAGAAATCTACCTTGTGGCAGGTGCGGGCCCACCGCGGTCTGAATACCGCAGAAACAGTTGTGCTGGCAGGCAAAATCGGGGCCGATTTAACCAAAATCAACATCTGTTACGGCTCCCTGGGTGCGGGGACCGACCCGGCGCGTCTGACCGTCGACGGTTATCATGCCATTTTGTATGCGAAAAAATACAATATGCCTTTTGATGTGGTAACAAATGAGGAATTGGCCGGTGTGCCGGCACATAAGGCTTTTGCCGGCATGCTGATTGTCGCCGATCTGGCGGTGCGGCTGGGTGCCCGCCCGATCCTGCAGCCGTTGTTTGCCTACTCGCCGGAAGCAATGATTAACGATTTAATGATTGACAATTATATTGATTTCAACGCCGGCAAAATATTCGCCTTGCGCAGTATAATCAATGCGCCGGTATGGCCTGGCGCGCCTATTGGTTTTCTGACCCATACCGAGGACCGGGTGCAGTCAGCCATGACTACTGCTTTTCATGCCTGTCTGGCTATGTCGCTGGGGGTAGATGCCATATCAATTGCGTCCACCGATGAAGCATATTCCGGCGGCCCGATTACCGTATCAGCTAAAATTGATACACTGCGGGCGGTCCAGGAAGGTTTTCGTTTCTTTGGCCATGCCAATATTACGCCTACCGACCGTTCGGATTTATACGCCAGACAGATAGTAGACGGCATTGAAAAGGTGCTTGATGATGTAATAAAATGCGGTGATTTTGTGACCGCTTTACATGAAGGATTGCTGGGCAGCAGGGAAGACGGCGCTTATCCCGGCCGGGCCGGCAAAGATACTGTACGAACCGTCTGAAATCCGAACGTTTCCACCCTAACTCAGATAAAAGTTCATATTATTATTGACATATTTTAAATTATACTGGTAAAATGTATACATAGTAATTGTACTCGTATAATTTTGGGAATATGGCTCAATAGTTTCTACCAGGCGACCGGGAAATTGCCTGACTACGAGTGAAAGTGTGTCCAGGGTTTCTTATGGCCAGCGTTGTCCATAGATAATGTATTATATTTATGTGTGCTGGCTATGGCTGTGACCGATGACACAGGCGCTATAATGCGCTCACCGATGGGACAAAAACCCGGACGGGGGAGTTTCGCTCATTTTACTAAGAAGCGTACTCTCCTTTCCGGGTTGTTTTTCATGGAGGTGGTAAATTACCAAGTACTGGACATGCCTGACATCTTAATATTTCTTTACAGTCAAGAAGGGAGAAAAAAATGTTAGAAAAACTATTTGAGCTTAGAGCACGCAAAACAGACGTAAATACCGAAATTATGGCCGGTATTACCACATTTATGACCATGGCTTACATATTATTTGTTAATCCCAGCATTCTCGGTGCTGCCGGTATGGACAAAAATGCCGTACTTTTAGCTACCGCCATTGGTGCCGGTGCGGTTACTATTATGATGGGCCTGTTTGTCAATTATCCTATAGCGCTGGCGCCGGGTATGGGACTCAATGCGTTTTATGCTTTTACCGTCGTTATTGGCATGGGCGTTTCCTGGCAGGTAGCACTGGGAGCAGTATTTATCTCCGGTCTTATATTTATTTTGCTTACTGTCACGCAAATACGGCAACTGCTGGTCGAAGGGATGCCCACTTCGTTGAAGCATGCCATTACTGTGGGTATCGGCTTATTTATTACAATTATCGGCCTGAAGATTTCCGGTTTGATGAGTATCAGGCTGTCGCTTATTCCCCCGACCCTGGAAAAGATCATTGCCGCTAAAGGCAATGGCACTCCGATGTATTTTGAAACTATTATTGAAATGGGTAAAATGGCGGACAAAGAGGTGTTGCTGGCAGTATTCGGCCTACTGCTTATGGGTATAATGATAGCCCGCCGGGTAAAAGGTGCAATGCTGATTGGCATTCTTGTTACAACTCTTGTCGGTATTGTCATGGGTATTGTTAATATCCCGGCCGGTTTTAGTCCGCTGGCTATTCCGGATTTCAGCAGAAATGCATTTTTTGCACTGGACATTAAGGGTGCTCTCAGTATGGGCCTGATGACGATCATCTTTACATTTACCTTCGTGGAATTGTTTGATACGATGGGAACGTTGGTGGGGACGGCTACCAAGGCCGGTTTAATGGATGAGAGCGGCAAGTTTCCCGGGATCGGTAAGGCAATGGCGGTTGATGCTACCGGTGTAAGTTTAGGCGCGTTATTAGGGACAAGCACCATAACTGCTTATGTTGAAAGCGCTGCCGGAATTGGCGCAGGTGGTCGCACCGGTCTTGCGGCAATCGTTTGCGGGGTGCTCTTTCTGCTGGCATTGTTTTTTGCACCACTGGCCGGTTTAATCCCTGATGCAGCTACCGCACCGGCTCTGATCATTGTAGGTGTACTGATGATGGAAGCGGTGCGACATATTGATTTTACTGATTTTACCGAAGCGCTGCCGGCATTTTTGACAATAGTGCTGATGCCGTTTACCTATAGCATCGCCAATGGTGTTTCCGCCGGTCTGGTAGTGTATCCGCTGATTAAGCTGGTCACCGGGCGCGGACGGGAAGTACACTGGATAGTGTATGTACTGGCTGTTTTGGTAATCGCCAGATTTGTATTCCTCGCAGAGTAATAAAGTTCTACTAACGGTTCGTGTTTTTAGACATGCTCTAATTGGGAACAATAAACCCAGACATTGAGTAAGCTTAATGTCTGGGTTTTAATAATCAGGTAGACGTTATTTAACCGACGAGTTCGCCAAGGGCGCCAAGCGTTACGGAAGGGTCAACCACCAAGACGCAAAGACGCCAAGGAGAACACAAGAAAACATATCCCTTGGCGCTCTTGGCGTCCTTGGCGGTTAATCGTATAGCTTATAGCCAATCCAACGTGACAAAGAAAGGGTGATTTGATGAAAACAGCAATCATTATGGGCAGCGATTCCGACTGGCCGGTATTGGAACCGGCGGTTAATTTATTGCGTGAATTTGGCATTGAAACTGAGGTAGTAGTTGCCTCAGCCCACCGGACTCCTGATAAAGTGCATGATTTTGCTGCAACGGCCCGGGAACGGGGGGTCAAAGTAATTATCGCCGCCGCCGGTGCGGCAGCTCATTTACCCGGTGTAATAGCCAGTTATACCACTTTACCCGTAATCGGCGTTCCCATTAACGCCACTCCCCTAAACGGTGTTGACGCCTTATACAGTATTGTCCAGATGCCGTCAGGCATTCCTGTGGCTTCCATGGCGATTAACGGTGCAAAAAATGCCGCCATTTTTGCCGCGCAAATTTTGGCTACAGGCAACGCCGAACTTGAAGCCAAGCTGCTGCAACAACGCCAGGCAATGGCGGAAGAAGTAGCAAAGAAGGCTGCGAAGGTTTCGGCAAATTTTTAATATACAGGAGGTTGGAAACATGGAAAAGAAACCATTATATGAAGGCAAGGCAAAACAGGTATTTGCCACTGATAAACCGGATGAACTGCTGGTGTTCTTTAAAGATGATGCAACTGCGTTTAACGGTGCGAAAAAAGGAACCATTCAAAGCAAAGGTGTACTGAATAACAAAATTTCTACTTTCTTTTTTGAATTGCTGGGCAAACACGGTATCCCGCATCACTTGGTGCGCATGGTAAGTGACCGGGAGATGCTTGTCAAGAATTTAAAAATCCTGCCAGTGGAAGTGGTGGTTCGCAATATCGCCGCCGGCAGTCTGGCAAAACGCATCGGCTGGGCGGAAGGTACCAAGCTGCCTAGCACTGTACTGGAATTGTACTATAAAAATGATGAATTAGGCGATCCCCTCATCAATGAATATCATATCAAGGCCATGGGACTGGCTACCGAGGAGCAGGTAAAAACTATATCCCAATACGCCTTAAAGATCAACGAAATTTTAAGCAACTATCTTAAGGACAAAAATCTGGAATTGATTGATTTCAAACTGGAATTTGGCGTTCATAACGGCGTAGTGCTGCTGGGTGATGAGATTTCCCCCGATACCTGCCGCTTCTGGGACACCAAAACCGGCGAGAAATTGGACAAAGACCGATTCCGCCGCGATCTTGGCAATGTAGAGGAAGCGTATAAAGAAGTACTGCAGCGCTTAACAGGAGAAGTAATATGATTGACAAAGAACTGGACAGCGATAAGCTGCACGAGGAGTGCGGTGTATTTGGCATATATTCCCGCCAGGAAAATGTATCGCTGAATACGTATTGGGGTCTTTATGCCCTGCAGCACCGGGGTCAGGAAAGCGCCGGGATAGCCATAACCGACGGCGCCTGGATGGACGTGCACCGGGGAATGGGGCTCGTAAATGAAGTGTTTCGCCATCAGCTGCCTTTTATGGAAGGACAGCATATTGCCATCGGCCATGTACGGTATTCTACCACCGGGTCAAGCCTGCTGATGAATACCCAGCCGCTGATGGTTACCTATTCGGGAGGACATATCAGCCTGTCCCACAACGGCAACCTGACCAATGCCAGAGAACTCAGGCAGGAACTGGAGGAAAATGGCTGCGTTTTTCAGACGTCCATTGACAGTGAAGTCATTGTCAGCCTGATTGCCCGTTCCCGTAAACCAACGATTGAGGAAAAAATCATTGAAAGTTTAAGCCGCGTTGACGGCGCCTATTGTCTGCTGATTATGACTGAGGATAAGCTGATTGGGGTGCGCGATCCCCAGGGTTTTAGACCGTTGTGTATCGGCAAGCTGCATGACGGCTGGGTGATTGCTTCCGAGTCCTGTGCGCTGGACTGTGTGGGTGCTGATTTTGTCCGGGACGTGGCGCCCGGAGAAATGGTGATAATTGATGAAAACGGTTTGGAATGCCGCCGCTTCGCAAAAGAGGCAAACCAGGCCATGTGTATTTTTGAATATATCTATTTTGCCCGGCCTGACAGTGTAATTGACGGGCAAAGCGTTCATCAGGCCAGATTTGAGATGGGCAGGCAGCTTGCCCGGGAGAGCGGTTTTAAAGGCGATATTGTAATTTCCGTGCCGGATTCAGGCACTACTGCCGCCATTGGTTTTAGTGCTGAAACAGGCATTCCCTTTTCCGAAGGTTTGATGAAAAACCGGTATATCGGCCGGACGTTTATCCAGCCGGAACAGAAAAAACGGGATTTAAGTGTGCGTATCAAGCTTAATGCCGTCAATTCGGTGGTTGCCGGTAAATCGGTCATTATGGTGGACGACTCTATAGTGCGGGGTACCACCAGCGGCAAAATTGTCCGCATGCTCAAAGAAGCCGGGGCTAAATCAGTACATATGTGTGTCAGCTCCCCGCCTATTTGCTTTCCCTGTTTTTATGGCATTGATACTTCTGCCCGCCGGGAATTGATTGCTGCCACGAAAAATGTGGAGCAGATCAGGCAGTTTATCGGCGCAGATTCGCTGCACTATCTATCATTGGACGGGTTGTGCCGGTCGGTGACTAACACCAGATGCGGCAGCATGTGTTATGCCTGTTTCAACGGCGACTACCGTACCTCTACGCCCTGTGCCGACAACAGCGACAGCAAGTTTGTCTTCGAACGGCGCGGCTGTGATCCGGTGCGGGAAATACAGAATTAGTTACTCGGGAGGATAACGAATGAGCGAACTTACCTATAAAGCGGCCGGAGTAGACATAGATGCCGGCAACCGGTCGGTGGAATTGATTAAACAGCATGTGCGGTCTACCTATCGTCCGGAGGTATTGGGAGATATCGGTGGTTTCGGCGGCCTGTTTGCCCTGAATATCGCCAAATACAGCCAGCCGGTACTGGTCTCAGGCACCGACGGGGTTGGCACTAAACTGTGCATCGCTTTTATGGCGGATAAACACGATACTATCGGCCAGGATGCAGTGGCCATGTGTGTTAACGACATTTTGGTACAAGGGGCTGAACCCTTGTTTTTCCTTGATTATCTGGCAGTAGGCAAACTGGAGCCGGAAAAGGTTGCGGCAATTGTCAGCGGCGTGGCTGGAGCCTGCCGGGAATCAGGCTGTGCCCTTATTGGCGGCGAAACGGCGGAGATGGCCGGTTTTTACGCCCAGGGGGAATATGATATCGGTGGTTTTGCCGTAGGTGTTGTCGACAGACCGCGCATCATAACAGGCGAGCATATTGCGCCAGGAGATGTACTTATCGGGTTGCCTTCCAGCGGCCTGCATTCCAACGGCTTCTCCCTTGTGCGCAAAATATGTTTTGACGTGAAAAAACTGCCTGTCAGCGAATATATTCCGGAACTAAAGAAAACGCTGGGCGAAGAGCTGTTGACGCCAACCCGCCTGTATCCTAAAGCATGTCTGCCCCTTTTTGGCAAATTTGATATCAAAGGCATGGTGCACATCACTGGCGGCGGTTTTTATGACAACATTCCCCGGGTGCTGCCTGCTAACTGTGCAGTGGAAGTGGATACCGCCGTCTGGCCAATGCCGCCTGTTTTTGGCCTGCTGCAGTCCTGGGGCAATGTAGCCTGGCCGGAAATGTACCGTACCTTTAACATGGGTATTGGCATGATTCTGGTCGTGCCTGCCGGACAAGAGGCTGCTGTGCGCCAAAACCTGACAGAACGGGGTGAACAGTCTTATGTTATCGGCAGAGTTACTGCCGGGGCACGGGAGGTAGTCCTGAAAGGGGGCGTATTCGGTGAGTAATAAGACTGTGCTGGGTGTACTGGCATCAGGCCGCGGCAGCAATCTGCAGGCGATTATCGATGCCATTAATGCCGGACGGCTGTCAGCCAAGGTTGGGGTGGTTATCAGCGACAATCCTGAGGCCAATGTGCTGAAGCGAATCGCCGGCTTTACTATTCCTGCCATATGTATCGAACGCAAGAATTTTGCCACCCAGGCCGAGTTTGAAGCTGCCATTGCGGCGGAACTGAACATTCACCACGTGGAACTAGTGGTGCTGGCCGGGTTTATGCGGATATTAAGTCCTTATTTTGTCAATTTATTGTCAGGCAGGGTAATAAATATTCATCCGTCTTTGCTGCCGGCTTTTCCCGGCGTCGATCCACAGAAACAGGCGCTTGACTACGGGGTGAAAGTATCCGGCTGCACAGTGCACTTTATCGATGAAGGCATGGACACTGGGCCGATCATTTTGCAGGAAGCTGTGCCGGTACAGGAAGGTGATACCCCGGAGACGCTGGCAGCGCGTATCTTGCATGTGGAACATGTGCTGTATCCCCGGGCGATCAGCCTGTACTCCGCAGGGCGCCTCGAGATTGAAGGGCGACGGGTGAAGATTCTGGATAAGGGTGAGGAAACTGTATGAAAATAAAACGCGTATTAATTAGCGTATCTGATAAAACAGGTGTCGTCGAGCTTGCGAAAGCGCTGAACGGCTATGGTGTGGAGATAATCTCCACCGGCGGCACCATGAAGGCACTTAAGGAAGCCGGCATTCCTGTTACTTATGTCAGTGAAGTTACCGGCTTTCCTGAAATAATGGACGGGCGGGTCAAGACGCTCAACCCCTATATTCATGGCGGTATTCTGGCCATCCGGGATAATCCGGAGCATGTGGCTGCCATGGATAAACATAATATCCGCGGCATAGATATGGTGGTAGTGAACTTGTACCCCTTCCGCCAGACCATTGCCAAGCCGGATGTGACCCTGGCAGATGCAGTGGAGAATATCGACATTGGCGGTCCGGCGATGATCAGGGCGGCGGCCAAGAACTTTCAATATGTGGCGGTAGTAGTAAATCCGGCTAGATATGAGGATATTTTACGCCAGTTGGCGCAAAACGGTGAAATCCCGCCGCAAATGCGTATGGCGCTGGCGAAAGAAGCCTATAACCATACTGCCGAGTATGATGCCTGCATTGCCGGCTATCTGGCCGGACAGCTGGGAGAAGGGCAGTTTCCTGATACCTTGCAAATGGTATATGAAAAAGCCCAGGTTTTGCGTTATGGCGAGAACCCCCACCAGCAGGCGGCCTTTTACCGGGAAAAGCATTTTACCGGG
>JAEYSJ010000089.1 GCA_023434855.1 Bacillota bacterium
GTACTATGACTATCGCCAAACTGCATCCGTCAGAGGCGGCTAAGCTCGGAATTGCTGAAGGAGACGTAATAGCCATCTCCAGCCAAATCGGTGAAACAAAGGCCATTGCCCAACTTGACGCGCAGCAACGTCAGGATGTTGTGGTTTTTCCCCGGGGTAAATGGATTCAATCACAGAGCAGTGCCAATCTTGTGACCAAGGATCTGGCTAGTAAAGTCGGCAACGGAGCTCCTTATTATGAAACAAAGGTTCAAGTAAAGAAGGCATAAATAGGCAAAAAAAATTGCCCTGTACCAAACTTTATTTAACGCGCTGGAGAATTACGATCTAGCCGGTCTGGCCGAAAGGGCGGACGGGATTTCGCTGCCATCTGTCGCAAGTGCTAGAGTCCCGTCCACCCTTCCGGCCGATTGCCGGCAGAACTCTTTACCGCTTATAAAGTAGTACAGGGCTTCAATTTATTTTATTACTGTCTTTAGCATAGTTGGCTAAGTCATTGAGACTAGGCAGGGAGTAAGAGAAGTTTTAAAGTACCTGGCTGATGTGCATGGCGCGGAATTTGCCACCGCTTCGCTCGGCAGCCTTATTTAATTGAACAAGGCAGGTGGGACACTCGGTTACGACAATCTGGGCGCCGCTGTTCTCGATATTCACCTGTTTTTTGCGCAAAAGAGAATTTGCGATATCCGGATAATCAAGGTGAAAGGAGCCGGCTCCGCCGCAGCAAGTATCGGCGCCTTTCATTTCTATATAATTGCCGGCTGCTTTTAAGAGCTCGCGCGGTTCTTTCCGGATGCCCTGGCCCCGGCCAAGATGACAGGGTTCATGGAAAGTAAACGAGACATCGGCACGTTGCCGGGGAGTGTAACCCACTTTCGCAAGATATTCGCTTAAATCCATTACTTTACCGCTGAATGCAGCGGCTCGATCCTTCCATAAAGGATCATCGGTAAAAAAGCCGGCTATATGTTTAAGGGTGCCGCTGCAGCTGGCACAGTCAGTGATAATTATATCCGCATTTTCATATAAGCGGATATTTTCTTTTGCCAGTTCGAGAAAGTCATTACGCAGACCATGGGCAAGGTGCGGTAAGCCACAACATACATTGTCGACAAACTGCGGCTCGGAAACACTGCCTAAAATACGTTTGGTTTCCGCGACTGCATCAGGGAACATCATGCGCATACCGCAGCCCAGAAAATAGGCTGCTTTAGTCGCAGCGGATATGCTGATTGATGAATTTGCCGCAGGGGTACCAAGTACAGCAGGACCTGCTAAAGAAGCGAGATATTGCTTGCGGGTAAATTCGCTGGGAGCCATACCGTTAGGGATAAGGCGGTTCACACCGACTTTGCGCATTAAACCGAGTGCCTTGGCTGACATTTTTACGAGGGTACGGTTTTTCATAATGCTGCCGATAGTTTTATATTTTAAACTGGTACCACCGGTTTTATCGGCGAGATACTGCCGAACTGCAATCATTGCCTCATCGGTTTGTACCTTACTGGGACAATTTTCAACACAGGTGCGGCACAGTAAACAAAAATTGACAGCCTCGAGGAGAGCTGGTGACGGCTGTAATACTCCTTGCATGAGACCACGCGTAATGTTATTTTTACCCCGGGCACTTGAAGATTCTATATCTTTTTCGCCAAATAGCGGGCACACTGGTAAGCAGGTGCCGCAGCGGTCGCATTGGCTGACAATATCATTAGCTTGTTTTAACAAATCTTGTTCTGTTTTCATGCTAGGCTCCTTATTCCTTGTTTTCCCAAATTTTGCCGGGATTAAGAATACCCTTCGGGTCAAGGGCTTGCTTAATGGCTTTTAAAGTTTTGACACCTGCCTGGCCTAAGGCGTTTTCGATATAGGAGCGTTTGGTAATACCGATGCCATGTTCGCCTGACAGTGTTCCGCCAACGGCCAGAGCCGCTGCAAAGATTTCGTCGATGGCATGATGTACACGGTCGGCGTCTTGCGGTATAGACATGTCGCAAAGTACAGATGGATGAACGTTGCCGTCGCCGGCATGGCCATATACGGCAATGGTAAGGTTATATTTTTCCGATATTTTACGGATTCGCCGAACTACCTCCGGAAAGGCATCACGAGGGACCGAAATATCTTCACCGAAACGATTCGGAGCCATCGCGCCAATTGCCGAGCTTAATCCCCGGCGTATTGCCCAGATTTCTTCCGATTCCTTGACTGTGGCAGCGATGCGCACTTCTTTTACCTGGAACTGGCGGGCGATTGTTTCAATTTGTTTTGCCTGTTTTTCTAAAGCCGCATTGTCTTCACCATCTATTTCTGCAATAACACATGCCTCGATAACCGGGTCAATGTCAAGCTTCCGGTGGCGGGCCACCGCCTGAATGCTTGTCTTATCCATCAGCTCTGCAGAAGCGGGAACAACACCGGACTGCAGCATTTTATGAATGGTATCACAGGCTCCTTCCAGTGAAGGAAACATCAACTGTAGTGTATTACGGGCCTTCGGCATGGGTATAAGGCGCAGCAGAACTTTGGTGATAATGCCAAGGGTGCCTTCTGATCCGGTAAACAGTTGGGTGAGATTGTAGCCGGTAACATTCTTAATTGCTTTTCCGCCGGTATTAATAATTGACCCGTCAGCCAATACTACCTCCAGGCCCATGACATAATTGCTGGTAACTCCATATTTGACAGCTCTCATGCCCCCTGCATTTTCCCCAACGTTGCCGCCAATGGTGGAGTATTTCCAACTGGCTGGGTCAGGCGGGTAGAATAAGCCTTTTTCGGCACAAAAGTTGTAAACGTCAATAGTACGTACTCCCGCCTCTACCATAATCATCATATTTTTTTCATCAAATTCAACAATACTTTTCATCCGCTCAAGCGACAGGGATATACCCCCACGCAAAGGTATGCTGCCGCCGGTACGCCCGCTGGCGGTGCCCCGTGGTGTAACCGGAATGCCATGGGTATTGGCAATGGCCATAACCGCAGAAACCTGAGCGGCATTGGCCGGGCGTACGACAAGGTCAGGCTTGTTATTTAGCGACAGCGGAATAAATGAAGAATCGTAAGAATACCCGAAACAATCTATATCAGAGTCCAGGACATATTCCGACCCGACTAGAGCTTGCAGTTTATTTTTAATTTCAGTAGATATCATCTTTATCCCTCCATTTTTGTAACCCCATGAAGTGCGAGTAGAACAATTAAGAATAATAATACTGTATTTGCGGACATAGGTAAACACAAAAAAAGAAGTTTATTAATATTTGCAATAAAAAATGCAATCTTAAGGTGTAAATCCAATTGACAGATGTCCAGGCTCATAGTACAATAAATTACACAATCAATATATGACGAAACGTTATGATGAAGAGCAGTAAACAGGGGCAGGGTTCAGAGAGCCAATGGATGGTGGAAATTGGTACCTAAACTTGTTGAATCCGCTTCGGAACAGACAGGAATAACCTGATCCGGTTTGATACCGTTATTATCTGAGAGGTCATATATCTATTTGTATGACAAAGTAAGGTGGCACCACGGAGAACATGCTCCCGTCCTTGGCAAAAGCTAGGAATGGGAGTTTTTTAATTGTCAGAAAAAACAATAAGTGGGGGAGTTAATGTGAAGATTTTAGTGGCAGAGACCATTTCGGAAAAAGGAATCGAGTTATTGATTAATGAGGGCGCGACAGTTGATGTCAATACTAAGCTTTCGCGGGAAGAATTGCTGGAGGTCATAGGTGGCTACGACGCAATTATTGTCCGCAGTGTAACGAAAGTTAATGAGGAATTCTATCAAAGCGCTACTAATCTGAAAGTGGTGGGGCGTGCCGGCAACGGGGTAGACAATATAAATATGGAGGGTGCAACCAAGCGGGGTATCATTGTAGTAAATACCCCGGAATCGAATGTGGTATCGGCAGCGGAACATACAATTGGTTTATTGCTTGCCTCCTGCCGCAATATTCCTCAGGCTCATGCCAGGCTGCAGCAACGGGTTTGGGACCGGTCTAATTTAAAAGGCGCCGAGCTGTTGGAGAAAACTGTAGGCATCGTAGGACTGGGTCGCATTGGATCTTTAGTGGCTACCCGGTTAAAAGCGTTTGGTATGGATGTAATTGCCTATGATCCTTACATCAGTGACGCCCGGTTTAAAAAATTTGGCGTAGAGAAAAGGGAAAAGCTCGAGGACCTTGTTAAAGAATCGGATTTCATTACCGTTCATACGCCGAAGACTGAGGAAACCATGGGAATGATTGGCCGTGAGCAATTTAAAATTGCCAAAAAAGGCGTCCGGGTTGTCAACTGTGCCCGGGGCGGTATTATTGACGAGCAAGCTCTGGTAGAGGCATTAAAAGATAAAATAGTAGCCAGTGCAGGGATTGACGTTTTGGTGCATGAACCTGATCCCACATCCCCATTGCTGGATTTTGATAATGTAATCATTACCCCGCACCTGGGTGCGGATACTGTAGAAGCCCAGGACAATGTTGGTATCGCGGTGGCTGAAGAAGTAATCTGCGCCCTCAGGGGTGAAATGGTTCCCAACGCTGTCAATCTGCCAACTATCCAGAGTCAGGACCTGGAAGCGCTAAAAGTATACCTGCAGCTTGGAGAAACACTGGGTAAAATGTATTACCAGCTGGAAAAAGAAGCGATTGAAAAAGTAGAGATTGTGTATAATGGTGAGGTTGCCAGTCTTGAAACGTCAATGATTACATTGGCAATATTAAAAGGATTATTTGAGCCGGTATTAAAAGAAAGGGTCAATTATGTTAATGCCAGCCTCACTGCTGACAGCAGGGGTGTTGTTGTCTCCGAGAGCAAAGAGTCTTCGGTAGATAATTATCTGACTTTGGTACGTGTCAAAATTGTATCCAAAGATAAGGAGTTTACGATCAGCGGTACAGTTTTTGGCAAAGGCGAAATGCGTATCGTTGAACTTAATGGCAGTGAACTTGATGTTCATCCGACTCCTTATATGCTCTTAGCGGAACATATAAACAAACCCGGTGTCGTAGGACAGATTGGGAC